>CAYTJW010000168.1:0-8928 GCA_964438135.1 uncultured Thermoanaerobaculia bacterium | reverse complement strand
CGCCCTCCACGCCCGCCTGGAGGAGGTCGAGGACGGCCGGGTCGAGGTGCGGCAGCGGCGGCGCCGGCGAGCGGTCGTTGCCCGCCGGGGCGCCGTTGGCCCGATCGCCTCGTGCCGCCCCAGAGCCGGCCGGGCTCTCCCGGGCTCCGGCGTCGGCACCCGTGCGCGCCCCGGCCGCTCGACCGGGTCGCTCGCCCGCCCGCTGCCCGAGCCCTTCCAGCTTGGCTAACGAGCGTTCCAGCCGTCGGCTCTTGAGCGCCTCGGTGAGCCCGCCCAGGGCGCCCTTGAGGTCGGCCAGTTCCTCGCCGGTCAGGAAGCTCCGGTCGATGCGGAAGGCCTCCTCGATCTCGAAGCCGCCGCCAGCGCGGGCACCGCGATCACCGGCACTCCGTTCCCCGACAGGCTGTCCATGTCGCGGTAGATGGTCCGCTCCGACACCTCGAACCGATCCGCGAGCTGCCGCGCGCCGGTCCGGCCCCGGGTCAGGAGGTGGTTGACGATCGCGAACAGCCGCTCGTTCTTCGCGCCCCGCCAGTGTACCCGCAGACGCGTCGCGTGCCCGCGGCCACCCAGGTCGAATCCCGGCCGCGCTCCGGAATGACCCTCGGAGCCCGCCGAGCCCGGCGCCGAGCCGCGAGCCGCCGCGTCACCCCCTCCCCCGGACGGGGGCGTGCCACGTCGCGCCGCTCCGCCGCGCGGCATCCGGCATCGAAATCGTCACCGGACGGCCGCGAGGGCTCGACCCCACTGGGGCGTCGCCGCGAGCTGTCACACTCACCTCGGGGCTGGCACTGGTTCTGGTTCAGCGGCCTCGGCGTCCGGCTCCTCGGGCGGCGGCTGGGGCGCCAGCTCGTCAACCAGGCGAAGCCGTTCTCCACCGCGGAGTTGACCGCGGTCGAGGCGGTACACCGGCCCGCCCGCACGGGCGGTCGACATCCAGACGAAGCCCTTCGTGACGGCGAGACGGCTCAGAGGCCGCGGCGGCTCGGGGCATCCCTCGCACAGCTCGAGCAGGAAGCGCTCGACCTCGCCGGTCGTGGTGTCCAGGAGGTCCAGGACGCCGATCCGGCCGGACACCTGATCGCTGAGCAGGATCAGCAAGCGACCCTCCACCGGGTCCCACTCGACGTCGCTGACGACCGGTACCCAGTGGAGGGTCATCGCCACTGGCCGGAAGAAGGCAGCGCTGGCCTGGGGTCGGGAAGGGTCCGGCGGGACAACCGCGTGGTCGAGGTCGCCGGCCTGCTCCCGGGCTCTCGACGCGACCAGCGTCACGTCCTCCTCCCCCTGCCCCTGGGACCATCCGTCCTCGAGGAGGAGGCCGGGATCGACCAGCTCGGCGCGTGGCCTCAGCTCCCGGTCCAGCTGGTAGACCCGGTAGTTGGCCGCCTCGACCGCGAAAAACTGGCGCTCGTCCGCTGACAGCAGGAGGACGCGGCCCGCCGCCGCGCTCGCACTGATGCTCTCGGACTCCGTCGTCCCCAGCCCCTCGCCGACGACGCGGCAGCGCTGGTCGACGACCACCACCCGCGGGGTGCCGTCCTCGAGGCTCACCCCTGCCTCGGCGAGCTCCCGGCCTCCCCTGCGGATAAGGCTGACCGCCCACAGGTCGGCCCGCAGCCCGGCGATGTCGAGCGCGGGTCTCAGCTCGTCGTTGCCGCAGAGCTGGGTGCCGTCGCTCTTGAACAGCCCCACACCGGATGCACTGGCGACACCGATCACTCCGCCCCGCTGGTCGACGTGGACCCCCTGCAGCTCGACCGGCGCACTCCCCCCGTCACGGAGCGTGACGGGCTTTCCCCACCATGCGAGGGAGTCGGTGAGTCGCCGGACGCCGCCCGCGGACGAGTCGAGGACGAGCAGCTCGCCGAGCGCGTCGTCGGAGGCGATGTACGCCTGCACGCCATCCCCGCGGCTGACCTCGGTCAGAGCCACCTCCACAACCGCCCTGGGTGAGCGGGCACCCTCCTGTGCGGTCGCCGGAACGCAGCCGGCCACGGCAAGAGCCACCACGGTCCCGTACGACAGACCCGGCGCGAGCACCCTCGTTCGCATCGTCCACCCCCCAACGGCAAGACAGGGTAACGGGACGAGCGCGCCACCAGACGCGCTCGTCGCGTGTCGTGCGCCACCCCGGCGCTCAGCTGGAGCTGCCTCCGCCGCCCCCGCAGCGCGGGTGGTTCTCCCAGATGACGAACCCAGTCAGGTAGCCCTCCTCGTTGTAGATGTCGCAGACCATGATGGTGCCATGGCAGCCGCACTCGACCCGAGCCTCCGCGCCGGTGGCGAGGAGCCCCAGCGCGGCGACGGCGAGAACGAGCACCAACCCTGCGAGGACTGCAGCACGACGGTTGGCTGTGGCGAAGCGCATGCTCACGTGACTCCTCCCCTTCCTGTTGTTGACCACCGGCGGACGCGCCCACGGGTGTGTCAGGTTTGCGGATCTGCCGCTCGGCCGACGGAAGGCGACACCGACTCCCCGGCGCGCCGTGCGCCGAGGAGCGGTGTGCCGCGCCGAGAGCGGCGGGTGACCGGACCACCAGCTCGCCATGGGGCTCCGAAGAAGGGACCGATCCGACAGGGAGGAAGGGCGCCCGTGGCGGGCGCGGAGGGGTGCCCTGTTGGCGTGAACCGGCCCGTGAACAACGGTGCGGCGCCACGCCGGCAACGCGCCTCGCCCCACGGTTCGGAGCCGGGCCCGCTCGCGTCACCGACAGCCGTTGCATTTTACTGTCTTTCGTCTTCTTTTCTGTCGGCATCTCTTTCATGTCTCGGCGCATTTCTCGCTCATGGCCCTCGAGCTGTCAACCCCCGGCCGACCTCGCCATGTGCGGTCAGGCCCAACCGACTGCCCGCGGGCGACATCAGTTCCCGCGCGGTCGACCAGCGCGGCCAGCTCGACTCGTCGGCCGTCTCGAGGAGCGACACGGGGGTCGGGCGCTCAAGGATGTCGCCGTACGAGAAGCCGTCGTCCCGCACCACGTCGCAGCGTGGCCATCGGTGGCCCGGGCGCTGTCGCCGACGAGCGATCGGACCTGGGTCCGTGCCACCGACTCACCATAGGATCCGTCGCGGTGTCGCATGACCTGGTTCGGCGCTCCCCGGGGCGTGGCCGGTGCGCGCAAGCAGACGGGCACTGCTCGCAACCCGCCCACCCCGGCGAGCCTCCTGAGCGCCTGCAACGACCGTTGGATCTCGATCGGCGCCCGCGAGTGCCGGAATGAGCACCGGGGGAGGGGTCGCGGCGACCCCGGTCGCCTCAGCTCCTCCACCAGTCCCGCGAGCTGCGCCGGGGCGGCCTCGAGGCCCTCGACGTTCTCCTCGGCGGTCGTCTCGGGCGACCGCAGGTTGGCGAAGACCGGGAGCGCGGCGTCCTCGAGCCAGGCGATGTCGCGGGGGGCGTTGTCGCGGGCGACCGGGTCGACGCCGGGAAATGGGCGGGAGGGCCCCGCCTCGACGGGATCGTGGCGTTAGCCCCGCGTGCGGGTGGCAAGCGCCAGCGCGAAGTGCTGGCGGTACCCGAGCGGGCCCACACCAGCGGCAGCCGCGCGACCACGCCATGCCGGAAGGACCACTACGGGTCACGCTCCAAGCGCGGCAGCGAGGTGGGGGCGCTGTTCCACACCCTGCTCGAGACCGCCAAGCTCAGCCAGGTCGACCCGCGGTGCGACGTCACCCTCCCCGCCGACATCTGACCTGCCCTCAGGCCTCTTGCGATTCTCAGTGCAAGCCCGTGCCAGACTCAAGACAGGGGGCGGCGAGAGCTCACGATGCACGCGCCCGGCAGCCCGTCCCGGTCGCGGCCGCCACGGTCAGCGGCAGACGGCCTCGACAACGCTGGGGCCGGTGTCCATGAACGGCACCCGTGCGTGGCCACTCATGCGAACGCACCCGCGGCCACCGCCTCACGTCCCCGGGTCCGGCGGCACCGTGCCTTGCCTCGCGGGCTGGGCGCACGGGTCCGCCAGCGGCTCGAGCACCGGCGGCAGCTCGAGGCGGACCACCGCGCCGGCGGCGTCGACGGTCCAGACGACGTCGTTGCCCACGGCGAGGAAGCCCGGGCAGGTCAGCCCGTCGAGGGTACGCGTGTACACCAGCCTCTCGAGACCGAGGTCCCACACGTCGACCCGGCATCCGGCCGCGCCGCCTTCCCCCGTCACCCGCACTGCCACGGCCGCAAGGTAGCCCCACGACGCCGCGAACGAGACGGCCGGCACCCGCACGACCGCCGACCCCGCCGCCGCTGCAGCCTCGAGCCGCTCGCGCAGCTCCGGCGGCGCCGCAGCCAGACGCGCCCTCACCTGCTCGACCGCCTCGCCACCGGTGTAGCTCCGCTCGGTCGCTGCCAGGCACAGGGGCGGCTCGAGCCTGTTCTCGCCGAGGCCTCCCTGCTTGGGGCGCCACAGCTCGTAGCGATCGTATGGGATGACCCAGTGGAAGCGCCCGGCCACGACCACCCGGCTCAGGCCGCAGGCGGAGGGGCGCCCATCCGCCTCCCGCCACCTGGCGAGGAGCCCCGACGGCGGTGCGAGCGTCCCGGCAGGCCTGCCGTCGTCGGTGAGCAGCGTCGCGTCGCATCCCGGCCAGGAGTCTGCGGCCGTCTCGACAGCCGCGGGCAGCGTCACCGCGACCCACCCGTCGCGCGTCCGTGCCAGGTGCTTGACCGGCCGGGTGAAGACGAGCTCTCGCTTGACCTCGCACGAGGCGAGGTCGACCAGGTAGCCGGCAGCGCCGCCGCTGGGCGCGGCCGCGGCGAGCGTCGACACCAGCACCCAGCTGCCGTCGGCGGCGATCTCGTTGACCTGGTCAGCCGGGAAGCCGAGGCGCTCCACGGTGCAGCTGCCGTTCAGCCGCCCGTCGGCTCCCCAACGCGCCAGCACTCCGCTCTCCTTGTCGAGCGCGACCACGCCGCCGTTCGCCGCCGGCGCGAGCTCCACGTGGGCGCCCTTGACGAGGTCGTCGAACGACTCCGGCACCTCCGCCGGCACGGCCGGGCCCGCGAGCAGCAACGCGGCCAGGCCGCCGGCCGCAAAGCGGCATCGCCTCACGAGGTGCACGTGATCTCCCAGTACTCCCAGCCGTCGTCGCAGTAGAGGTGTTGGGCCGAGCAATGAGTGTCCGGGATGTGGGTCCAACAATCGGTGCAGCCCGCGCCCACGTCCCAGCACCTCCACACCGGGTCCTTCACCGCGAAGGCGCTCGCCGCGGCGAGAGCGAGCCCCAACAGGGCCAGGAAGAGCGATCTTCTTTTCATATGTTTCAATTTTTTCATGTCTTTTGGGTCATTATGCTCCCAAAACGGCTCCTGTCAACTCCTCGACCGGCGGCGCATCGGGCCCGGCGCCGGGCGCGGCTTCGACGCTACCGACGAGCGACCCTGGTCTGCCCGCGAAAGGTCACCTGTCGACGGGCTCGCTGGAAGGCCCCATGGTCACCCGCTGCGTCTGGCGCCTGCCGTCTCCGGCCGCGGTCCTGGCGCCGCCGGCGGTGACGTGGCACATCTCGCGCCCGTTGAGGGCGCTCACAGGGCAGGGCGACAGGGTGTGCTTGTACTCGACGGCGAGGTGGGCCTGCGCAGGGCCTTGGCCGCGGCCAGGTAGCTGGCCCGCTCGGCCGGGGGAAACGCGGTGTTCCGGGCCGCTCGGAAGAACGCCAGCCCGAAACGGGCGGTGACGTCTGTCGCCGTGTCGGTCTCGGCACAGGTCATGCTCGTCCCTCCGACCCGCAGCAGCCAGCAGGGCAGACCAGAGTACTCCGCGAGCTGCATCCGCTCGAACGTCCGACAGACCTCCAGCATCCGCTCCGACTGGGTCGACATGCCGGTCACCAACGCCAGCTCGGACAGCTCGTCGCCGTTGACGAGGTAGTTGGGCGGGTCGAGCGTGGGCGCGGTGACCCCGTGACCATCGTGCAGGAACGCGTCCGCCGAGCCTCCGGCGCACTCGGCCTCCCCGAGCCCGCTGACGTACCCCACGTACCCCGGCGCCGCCTGCCGCAGCTCGCCGTCGAGAAGCAGGACGCGGGTCACGTTCGGGTTCGCCGTCTGGTCGTACAGGTTGGCGACGAGGGTCTCGTAGCTCTCGGCGCGGGACTCCCCGTTGTGCACCACCGCGTCCGGGTCGACCAGAGGATAGGTGGGCGGATAGCCCCCCACGGTGAGCGGCTGGCCCGCGCAGTCGGCGGAAGCCGGCGCCACCTCCGCCAGCGGCGCCAGCACCAGCGCGCACACGGTGGTCGCCATGCGGTCCGGCGCGGCCGTCATCCTGCATCTCGATCCTCGAGCTGTCATTCCTCCACCCTTGTCCTTGCGCTGTCGCGCTGTAGCGGTTGCGGAACCCCATGACGTCGTGGCATCACCGGTCGGCCCTGGTGCGCCGGATCGGAGCAACCCTGCCGTTCCCGCGGCGGTCGCCCTATCCGTCGACCGGCTCTCGTCTCATCGGCAAGCGTGGCGCCGGCGAACCCGAAGCCGGATCTGCCGCCTCATGTCCTCCACCAACCCCCTGCCCTGCTCCAGGGCGGCCTCGAGGTCCTCGACGATCTCGGCGGCGATCACGTCGGGCGCGGGCAGGCTGGCGGAGTCCTCGAGCGAGGCGTCCTTGAGCCAGGTGAGGTCGAGGTTGGCCTTGTCGCGGGCGACGAGGTCGGCGAAGGGGAAGGGGCGGAAGCGCTCCGCCTCGGCACGATCGTGGCGGTTGCCCGGGTTGAAGCAGTGAACGAAGTCGTCGAGGTCGGAGCGCTGGAGGGGGTTCTCCTTGAGGGTGAGGTGCTGAATGGTGCGCAGGTCGTGGACCCGGAGGCGCTCGGTCCACGGCAGCTCGCTGGCCGGCTTGCGGTCGAAGAAGAGCACGTTGGCCTTGACCCCCTGGGCGTAGAAGATGCCGGTCGGCAGCCGCAGCAGGGTGTGGAGGTCGGCCTCGTGCAGCAGCTTGCGGCGGATGGTCTCGCCGGCGGCCGCCTCGAACAGCACGTTGTCCGGCACCACCACCGCGGCCCGGCCGTGCTGGCGGAGCAGGGTGAACACGTGCTGGACGAAGTTGAGCTGTTTGTTCGAGGTCGAGGCCCAGAAGTCGTCGCGCTAACCGGTCAGGCTCTCCTTCTCGGCCCGCCCATCCTGGTTGACGATGGTGACCGACGACTTGCGGCCGAAGGGCGGGTTGGTCAGCACCAGGTCGTAGTGGGCGCCGCCCTGACTGCCGAGCGAGTCCCGCACCGCGATCGGCACCTCGACGCCGTCGCCCGAGATGCCGTGCAGGAGCAGGTTCATGGCGGCCAGGCGCGCCACCCCGTCGACAAGCTCGACGCCGAACAGCGTCTCCCGCTTGAGCCGCAGCTTCTGGTCGCGGTCGAGCTCGCCGCGGGCAACGTACTCGTGGGCCGCGAGCAGGAAGCCGCCGGTGCCGCAGGCCGGGTCGCAGATCGTCTCCCCCGGCGGGGGCCGCATCACCGCGACATGGCCGCGATCAACGGCCGCGGCGTGAAGCACTGGCCGGCGCCCCCCTTCACGTCCTCGGCGTTCTTCTGCAGCAGCCCCTCGTAGGCGTCCCCCTTGACGTCGGCCGACATCGCCGACCACTGCTCGCGGTCGATCAGGTCGACGATCAGCCGCCGCAGCTTGGCCGGGTCCTGGATCTTGTTCTGGGCCTTGCGGAAGATCAGCCCCAGCAGCCCGCCCTGCCTGCCGAGCGTCTCGAGCAGGTGCCGATAGTGAACCCCCAGCTCATCCCCGTCCCGCGCGAGCAGGCTCGGCCAGTCGAGACCGGACGGCACCGGCGACGCCTTGCGCCGCGGCGGCCGGCTCTGCTCGTCGGCCATCTTGAGGAACAGCAGGAACGTCAGCTGCTCGACGTAGTCCCCGTACGACAGCCCGTCGTCCCGCAGGATGTTGCAGTAGCTCCAGAGCTTGGCGACGTTGTTCTGAGAGCCGTTGGCTACCGGCATCCGGTCGTTGCCTCCCGTGCCCCCCACTCTGCCAGACCGCCGAGTCCCTGGAGTGGCACCGACATCCCGCCGCTTCTCTCTCGCTTGACCCCCGGGCAGCGAGCAATCCGTCGGCTGATCTCATGGTATGCTGATTCCGGCATCGAATCTGATGCCGGAATTGATGGGAGATGCCGTGGCGACTCGAGCACGAACGACGATCACCATGCCTGCGGATCTGCTGAGGTCGATGGATGAAGCCGTCAAGCGTGGGTTGGCGCACAGCCGCAGCGAGCTGCTAGCAGACGCCGTTCGCCTCGAGCTCGCCAGGCTCGAGCGGGAGAGGGTCGACGCCGAGTTCGCCGCCATGGCCACCGATTCCTCGTACCGAAGAGAGGCGGTTCGTCTGGCGGCGGAGCTTGACGGCGCCAGCTGGGAGGCGTTGAGCATGATCGGGGACGAGCCGTGAGGCGCGGGGAGGTCTGCCCGGCGCGGCTCGACCCCGCAGAGGGTTCCGAGCAGGCCGGCGTCCGCCCAGTCATTGTCGTCAGCCGCGATGCGATCAACGCGGCCAGCCCGGTGGTGATCGTCGTTCCCTGCACCACGCACCGACCCGGTCGCCGCCTCTACCCGAGTCACGTCGTGCTGAAGGCTCCGGAGGGGGGCCTGAAGGCCGACTCGGTGGCCTTGGCCGAGCAGGTGCGCGCGGTCGCCACCTCCCGGCTGGGCCCAGCCTGGGGGGCGCTCTCTCCGACCAGCCTGCACAGGCTCGATCGCGCGCTGCTGATCGCTCTGGACCTACCAGGTCAGTGAAGCCGGCCGCGGCCAGAGAGCCCGGCGCGGCGAGAGTGCGACGCACGTTGGATGGGGCTACCGGTCCGTTGCCCAACCAGAAGCCCGGAAATGCCAGCGGCGGGAGGCCGTGCTGCGCCGCACTGCGCCAGGGAAGCTATCACCTAACCTGAGCGGTTCTGGGGGGTGGAAGGGCCCCACCTGTTGGTGTAAACT
>CAYTJW010000167.1:0-8944 GCA_964438135.1 uncultured Thermoanaerobaculia bacterium | reverse complement strand
CCGGCAGGTCGACTTCGCCTCCCGGACGGAGGGGTTTCCGGCCGGGCCTCTAGGGCTGGCGCTGCTGCTCGCCTCGGCCTGCGGCGACAGGGCCGAGACGGGAGGCTCGTACCACTGCCCGATGCACCCCACCTACACCAGCGACCGGCCGGGCGACTGCCCCATCTGCGGCATGCGGCTGGTACCGGTCGAGACGGCGACCGCGCCGGCCGGGGTCGCCGCGTTCTCCTGCCCGATGCACCCCGCGGTCGTCTCGGACGCGCCCGGGAGGTGCCCGCAGTGCGGCATGGACCTGGTCCCCTCCGGTGCAACCCGACCCGCGACCGGGGCGGCCCCGGCCGGGGGCGCCGCGCTCCCGGCAGCCGGGGCCGTGCCCGGCCTGGCCACGGTCGAGGTCAGCCCCGACGGCCTCAGGCTCGCCGGCGTGCAGACGGCCGAGGCGCGGCGGGAGCGCCTGGCGAGGACGATCCGCGCCGTCGCCGCCGTCACCGCCGACGAGGCGCGCGTCCGCCACGTCCACACCAAGGTCCCCGGCTGGGTCGAGACGCTGCTCGTCACCTCCACGGGGCAGCTCGTCGCGAAGGGCGAGCCGATCCTGTCGATCTACTCCCAGGAGCTGCTGGCGAGCCAGGAGGAGTACCTGGCGGCCCGCGAGACCGCGCGCCGGTTCGGCGCGTCGGCGCTGCCCGAGGTCAGGAGGGGCGGCGAGGACCTGCTCCGGGCGGCCCGCCGGCGGCTCGAGCTGCTCGACGTGCCCGAGGCCGTCATCGCCCGCCTCGAGAGCACGGGCGCGGCGGAGCGGGCGGTCACCCTCGAGTCCCCGGTCGCCGGCTTCGTGACCGTCAAGGGCGTCTTCGAGGGCCAGCAGGTCGACCCCGCGATGGAGCTGTTCACGGTGACCGACCTGTCGCGGGTGTGGGTCGAGGCGGAGTGCTACGAGTACGAGGTCGCGGCCATCCGTCTCGGCGCGGGGGCGACCGTCTCGCTCCCCTACGACGCGAGCACCCGGCTCGAGGGCCGGGTCGCGTTCGTCGGCCCTACCCTCGACGCCGACTCGCGCACCCTCGTGGTCCGCCTCGAGCTCCCCAACCCCCGCCTGGCCCTGAGGCCCGGCATGTTCGCGAACGTCGAGCTCGAGGCCGAGGCGGTGGAAGGGGTCGTCGTCCCCGACTCGGCGGTCATGGACACCGGCGTTCGCCAGGTCGCGTTCGTCGCCCGGGGCGGCGGGGTGTTCGAGCCGCGGCAGGTGAGGGTCGGTGTCCGCGCCGGCGGCCGGGCGCAGGTCCTGTCCGGCGTCGAGGAGGGCGAGGAGGTGGTGATCCGCGCCAACTTCCTGCTCGACTCGGAGTCGCGGCTCGAGGCCGCGCTCGCCGGCCGGGGCGCCGGCGCTCACCGGCACGGAGGTGGCGAGTGATCCGGAAGGTCATCGAGCTCTCCGCGCACCACCGCATGCTCGTGCTGCTGGGCACCGCGGCGCTGTGCGTGGCGGCCGTGCACACCCTGCGGGAGATCCGTCTCGACGCCCTGCCCGACCTGTCGGACACGCAGGTCATCGTCTTCTCGCGCTGGGACCGCTCGCCGGACATCGTCGAGGACCAGGTCACCTACCCGATCGTGTCGTCCCTCCTCGGCGCGCCCCGGGTCAAGGCGGTCCGCGGCTTCTCCGACTTCGGCTTCTCCTACGTCTACGTCGTCTTCCAGGACGGCACCGACATCTACTGGGCGCGCTCGCGGGTGCTCGAGTACCTGTCCAGGATCCAGGCGCGGTTGCCGGAGGGGGTGCAGACCGAGCTCGGCCCGGACGCCTCCGGGGTCGGCTGGGTGTTCCAGTACGCGCTCGTCGACCGCGGCGGCGTCCACTCCCTCGACCGGCTCCGCTCCTACCAGGACTGGACGCTGCGGTACGCCCTGCAGGCGGTGCCGGGAGTGGCCGAGGTCGCGTCCATCGGCGGCTTCGTCAGGCAGTACCAGATCACCGTCGACCCCAACCGGCTCGCCGCCCACGGCATCCCGCTGGAGATGGTGGTCATGGCGGTCAAGGCCTCCAACAACGAGGTCGGCGGTCGCCTGCTGGAGCTGGCCGGCACCGAGCTGATGGTGCGCGGGCGGGGCTACGCCCGCTCGGTCGCCGACCTCGAGCAGGTCGTGGTCAAGGTCGGCGCCGGCGGCGTGCCGGTGCTGCTCGGGGACGTCGCCCGGGTGGAGCTCGGGCCCGAGATGCGGCGCGGCGTCTCCGACCTCGACGGCCTCGGCGACCACGTCGGCGGCATCGTCGTGATGCGGCACGGCGAGAACGCGCTCAACGTCGTCGAGCGGGTCCAGGAGCGGCTCCGCGAGCTCGAGCCGTCCTTGCCGTCGGGCGTCGAGGTGGTCACCACCTACGACCGCTCCGACCTCATCCGCCGCGCCATCGCCACCCTCAGGCACGAGCTGGTGCTGGAGATGGTCATCGTCGCGCTCGTCATCCTCGTGTTCCTGTGGCACATCCCCTCGGCCGCGGTGCCGATCCTGACCATCCCGATCGCGGTCCTCCTGTCCTTCATCCCGCTCTACTACCTGGGGGTCACGGTCAACATCATGTCGCTGGCCGGCATCGCCATCTCGATCGGCGTCCTGGTCGACGGCGCCATCGTCGAGGTCGAGAACGCCTACAACCGGCTCCACCGCTGGCAGGCGGGCGGCCGCCAGGGGGACCTCTTCCAGGTCCGGCTCGAGGCGCTCAAGGAGGTCGGCCCCTCGGTCTTCTTCTCGCTCCTGGTGGTCGCGGTCGCCTTCATCCCGGTGTTCGCCCTGGTCGACCAGGAGGGGCGGCTGTTCAAGCCGCTCGCCATCTCCAAGAACCTCGCCATGGGGCTGGCCGCGGTCCTCGCCGTCACCCTCGACCCGGCGATGCGGATGCTGTTCACGCGCATGGACCCGTTCTCGTTCCGGCCGAGGTGGCTGTCGTGGCTCGCGACCAGGGCCCTGGTCGGCACCTACCGTCCCGAGGAGCGGCACCCGGTCAGCCGGGTGCTGTTCGCCGTGTACGAGCCGGCCTGCCGCTTCGTGCTGCGCCACCCGAAGCTGGTGATCGCGAGCGCGCTCGCCCTGGTCGCGGTCTCGGTCCCCTTCTACTTCACCCTCGGCACCGAGTTCATGCCGCCCCTGAACGAGGGCACGATCCTCTTCATGCCCACCACCCTGCCCGGGATCTCGGTCGAGCAGGCGCGGGAGCTGCTCGAGACCCAGGACCGGGTGCTCGCGAGCTTCCCCGAGGTCGAGCGGGTGTTCGGCAAGGCCGGGCGGGCGGAGACCTCGACCGACCCGGCGCCCTTGTCGATGATGGAGACCACCGTCGTCCTCGAGCCGGAGAGCCACTGGCGGGCGAAGCCCCGCTGGTACAGCGGTTGGGCGCCGGGGTGGCTCGCGGCGGTGCTGCGGCCGATCTGGCCGGACCGCATCTCGTTCGAGGAGCTGGTCGACGCGATGGACCGCGCCCTCCAGATCCCCGGCGTCACCAACGCCTGGACCATGCCGATCAAGGCCCGCGTCGACATGCTCTCGACCGGCGTGCGCACGCCGGTGGGCGTCAAGGTGCTCGGCGACGACCTGGGGGAGATCGAGCGCGTCGGCGAGAGGCTCGAGGGCATCTTGCGCGACGTCCCGGGCACCCGCAGCGTGTTCGCGGAGCGGGTCACCGGCGGCACCTTCGTCGACGTCGTCCCGCGCCGCGACCAGCTCGCCCGTCACGGCCTCACCGTGGCCCAGGTCCAGGACGTGGTCATGACCGCCATCGGCGGCGAGAACGTGACGACCACGGTCGAGGGGCGCGAGCGCTACCCGGTCAACGTCCGCTACCCGCGCGAGCTGCGCGAGGACCTCGACCGGCTCTCCCGGGTGCTGGTGCCGACGCCGTCCGGGGCGCAGGTGCCGCTGGCCCAGGTCGCCGACCTCGAGCTCGCCCAGGGCGCGGCGATGATCCGCGACGAGAACGGCTTCCTCGCCGGCTACGTCTACGTCGACGTCATCGGCCGCGACGTCGGCGGCTACGTCGAGGAGGCCAAGCGGGTCGTGCGCGACCGGCTCACCCTCCCGCCCGGCTGCGTCCTCGAGTGGTCCGGCCAGTACGAGAACATGCTGCGGGTTCGGGAGCGGCTCAAGCTGGTCGTGCCGATCACCCTGGCGCTGATCTTCGTGCTCCTCTACGCCAACACGAGGTCGGCGTTCACGGCGGGGGTGGTGATGCTGGCCGTGCCGTTCTCGGCCATCGGCGCGATCTGGCTGTTCCACATCCTCGACTACAACGTGTCGATCGCGGCCTGGGTCGGCATGATCGCCCTGCTCGGCCTCGACGCCGAGACCGGGGTGTTCATGCTGCTGTTCCTCGACCTGTCGTGGGAGGACGCCCGGAGGAGGGGCGCGCTGCGGACGCCGGAGGAGGTCGACGAGGCCATCGTCCACGGCGCGGTGAAGCGGGTGCGGCCGAAGATGATGACGGTCATGGCGGCTTTCGCGGGCCTGCTGCCGATCATGTGGTCGACCTCGGCCGGCGCGGACGTGATGCAGCGCATCGCCGCGCCGATGATCGGCGGCCTCGCCACCTCGTTCCTGCTCGAGCTGCTGGTCTACCCGGCGATCTACAAGCTGTGGAAGGGGCGGACCGTGCCGCGGTGAGCCGGCGCGGTCGCCGGCACCGGGGCAGACCCGACTCGACGGACCGGGGCGCGCTCGGTTAGGATGGCGACGGCACGGAGGACGCCATCGCCGACGCCGTCGCACGCTCGTTCCGCATGCCCCACACCCTGGTGATCGTGGCATCGCTGGTGGTGCTGGTGCTGGTGCTGTCCTGGCTGGTCCCGTCCGGCACGTACGAGCGAGCCGAGGTGGACGGCCGGCAGGTGACCGTCGCCGGCACCTACCAGCAGGTCGACAAGGTCCTCCTCGGGCCGCACTGGCTGGCGCTGGCGCCGATCCGCGGCTTCCTCGACGGGGCGCAGATCATCGCCTTCCTGCTCCTGATCGGTGGCGCCTTCGGCGTGGTCCAGGCCACCGGCGCGGTCGAGTTCGCCATCCGCCGGGTCACCGCCGCCCTCACCTCCCGCCCGGCGCTCGAGAGGCTGATGATCCCGGTGCTGATGGTGATCTTCTCGCTCGCCGGCTCGGTCTTCGGCATGGCCGAGGAGACCATCCCCTTCGTCCTCGTCTTCGTGCCCCTGGCCCTGTCGCTGGGCTACGACTCGATCGTCGGCGTGTCGATCCCGTTCCTCGGCGCCGCCGCCGGCTTCGCCGCCGCGTTCTTCAACCCGTTCACGGTCGGGGTGGCGCAGGGCCTGGTGGAGCTGCCGCTGTACTCGGGCCTCGGCTACCGCGTCGTCACCTGGTTCGTGGGCACGGCGATCATGGTCGCCTGGGTGATGGTCTACGCCGCCCGGGTCAAGCGGCACCCGGAGCGGAGCCCGGTCTACGAGCTCGACCGCGCCCGCGACCTGACCGCGTTCGACCGGACCGCCGCGGTCGAGCCGTGGACCGCCCGCCGGGTGGCGGTGCTGGCGGTGTTCCTCCTCGGCATGGCGGTGCTGGTGTGGGGCATCCTCGAGCGGCACTGGTTCATCGAGGAGATCGGCGCGCTCTTCCTCGCCATGGGCCTCGTGATGGGCGCGGTGGCGGGGGTGCGGCCGAGCGCGATCGCGACCAGCTTCGTCGCCGGCGCCAAGGACATGGTCACCGTCACCCTGATCATCGCCTGCGGCCGCGCGCTGCTGATCATCGCCCGCGAGAGCCTGGTCCTCGACACCATCCTCCACGGCAGCTCGACGGTCATCTCCGGCATGCCGACGGTGATGGCGGCGCAGGTGATGTTCCTGGTCCAGTCGGTGATCAACTTCTTCATCCACTCCGGCACGGCCCAGGCGGCCCTGACCATGCCGATCATGGCGCCGCTCGCCGACCTGGTCGGGCTGACCCGGCAGACCATGGTCTACGCCTTCCAGCTGTGCGAGTTCGTCAACCCGATCCTGCCCACCTCGGCGGTCACCATGGGCGTGCTCGGCATGGCCAAGATCCCCTGGGAGACCTGGGCCCGCTGGTTCCTGCCGCTGATGCTGCTCCTGGTCGGGGTGAGCTTCCTGCTCCTGGTGCCGCCGGTGCTGATGCACTGGGGCCCGTTCTAGACCACGGCGATGAGGAGCCTGGCCGGACCCCTGCTGGCCCTGGCCGCCGCCGCGGCCCCGCTCGCTCACGGCGCCGAGGGGCGGCCGTTCGCCCTGCCCGCGGACCACCGCACCCTGGCCAGGACCACGACCTTCGCCGAGATGGAGAGCCTCCTGCGCGACCTCGCCGCCGCCGGCGCCGTCGAGCTCGAGGTGGTGGGGACCAGCGTCGAGGGGCGGCCCCTCTACTCGGTCCACCTGGCGCGCGCCGCCGCGCCGTCGTGGCGGGTGCTGCTCTACGCGCGCCAGCACGGCGACGAGGTCTCCGGCACCGACGCCCTGCTCTACCTGCTGCGGGACCTCGCCCGCGACCCTGGGCTCCTGCCGGCCGACGTCGACCTGTGGGTCGTGCCCATGGTCAACCCGGACGGGGCCGTGGCCGACACGCGCGAGAACGCGGCCGGCGCCGACCTCAACCGCGACCACCTCGCCCTCGCCCAGCCCGAGACGGCGGCCCTGCACCGCCTCGCCCGTCGCCTCCTGCCGCAGGAGGCGGTGGACTGCCACGAGTTCGCCCGCGACCCGTCGAGCTACCGCGAGCGGGGCTGGGAGAAGTGGCCCGACATCACCCTCGACTCGGTCAACAACCCGCTCCTCGACCGCGAGGTCCGGGCCCTCGCCCTCCGCCGCCTCGACCTCGTCGCCGCGGCCGAGGCGGCCGCCGGCCACCCCTTCCTGCGCTACTGGGTGGGCGGACTGCCGCCGGACGAGGAGCAGCGCCACTCGGCGCCGGACGTCGACGGCGGGCTCAACGGCCTCGGCATGTACGGCGGCCTGTCGTTCATCGCCGAGGCGGCGGCCCGGCACGACGGGGCGGGGCGGCGCGACGACGACCTCGGCCACCGGGTCGACGCCTACCTGGTGCTGCTCCGCTCCCTCCTCGCGGGCGGCGGCGACCGGCGCGACGAGCTCGCGGCGGTGGCGGCGGCGCGGCAACGGCCCCTGCCGCCCTTCCTGCCGACCAACTACCTGTGGGTCAACCCGGAGGCCGAGGTCACCGGCTTCCCGGTGGTCGAGGCCGCGACCGGCCGGGTGGTGACGGTGCCGACCGCGAACATGATGACGGTGATGGCGGTCAAGCGGACCGTGCCCACCCCGCTCGGCTACGCGGTGGCACCGGCCGCGGCGGCCGCGATCGGCGCCGCGCTCGAGCGGCACGGCGTCCCGTTCGAGACGCTGGCCGCGCCGCGCCCGGTCATGGCCGAGACCTGTCGCCTGCTGCGCCTCGAGGAGGACTTCGACGAGGTCCACGGCCGCTACGAGGGGCGGCAGGTGGTCGAGCGCGGCCCGGCCGCCGCGGTCGAGCTCTCGTCCGGCAGCCTGTGGGTGCCGCTCGCGGGGGAGGCCGCGGTCCGCGCCGCCCTGGTGCTCGAGCCGGCGGCCCTGTACGGCCTCTACCAGTACCCGGCGTACCGCGCCCTGGTCGCGGCCGACGGCGCCCTGCCGGTGCTGCGCGTGGTGCGCTGAGCGGAGGTCCCATGGAGCCCGCAACCTCGCCGACGCTGCCCCTCGAGGACCGGCTCGTCCCGGCGGTCGAGCGCGGCGAGCTGGTCGTCGTCCGCCTGCCGTTCGTGGCCCCGTTCGCCATCTCGACCGCGGTGTGGACGGCCAAGGAGGCGCTGCTGCTGCGGCTGGAGGCGGGCGGCGTCGCCGCCTGGGGCGAGTGCGTCGCCGACCCGGACCCCTTCTACGCCAGCGAGACGACCGGGACGGCCCGCCACGTCATCACCGACTTCCTGCTGCCGCTGGTCGAGCCGGGGATCACCCTCGCCGAGCTCGACCGGCGCTTCCGCCACGTCCGCGGCCACCAGATGGCCAAGGCGACGGTCGAGAACGCGCTCGTGGACCTCGTCGCCCGGCAGGGCGGGCGGCCGCTCGCCGAGCTGCTGGGCGGGCGGGCCGAGGCCCGGGTCCCGTCCGGCATCAGCATCGGCCTGCAGGAGTCGGTCGCGGCGCTGCTCGCGACGGTGGAGGAGGCGGTCGCCAGCGGCTACCACCGGGTCAAGATGAAGGTCAAGCGCGGCCAGGACGTCGACTGGGTCCGGGCCGTGCGCGAGCGCTTCCCGGCGCTGCCGCTGATGGTCGACGCCAACGGCGACTATCGCCTCGACGACGCGGACCACCTCGCCCGCCTCGACGACTTCGGGCTGACGATGATCGAGCAGCCCTTGTCGTACAGCGACATCTACCAGCACTCGCTGCTGCAGCGGCGGCTGCAGACGCCGCTCTGCCTCGACGAGTCGATCCACGACTCGGACGACGCCGCCGCGGCCATCGCCCTCGGCGCCTGCCGCGTCCTCAACCTCAAGCAGGGGCGGGTCGGCGGCCTGCTCGAGTCGCTGCGCATCCTCCGCCACGCCGTCGCCGCCGGCATCCCGGTGTGGTCGGGCGGGATGGACGAGACCGGCATCGGCCGGGCGGTCAACATCCACCTGCAGACGGTGGCGGGCTTCACCCTGCCGGGCGACACGTCCGAGACCCGCCGCTACTTCGTCGAGGACATCGTCGAGCCGCCGGTGGTGCTCGACGCCGAGGGCTTCATCGCCGTGCCGGCGGGCCCGGGCTTCGGCGCCGAGGTGGTCGCCGAGCGCCTGGAGCGGCTCACCATCCACCGCGAGCGGCTGCGGTGAGGCGCTCGGGATCGGAGGCGTCGCCGTGACCAGCTGGACCCAGGGCCTCGCCCTCGCGCTGGCCGTGGCCGCGCCCGCGGTCGGCATCGGCCAGCCGGCGTCGGACCTCGTCCCCCTGGCCGCGGC
>CAYTJW010000166.1:0-8997 GCA_964438135.1 uncultured Thermoanaerobaculia bacterium | reverse complement strand
AAAACCGGATTCAAGGAAGAAAGCGAAGATACCCTCGGCCGCCAGCGCCGCCCCCCGCTCGCCGACGCCGCAGCGCACGCCGATGGCGGCGACGGCCCTGGGCACGTCGCCGACCCGCCGCAGGTCGACCACCAGCGTCGCCAGGCCGAGCGCCTCGAGGCGCTGCCGCACCTCGCCGTGCTCCACCTGGAGCAGGACCAGGTCGGGCCGGAGGGCGACGATCGCCTCGTAGCTCGGGTCCAGGTAGCCGCCGACCCGGGGCAGGGCCGCCGCCTCGGCCGGGTAGTCGCAGTAGCGGGTCACGCCGACGACGCGCTGGCCGAGGCCGAGGGCGAACAGGATCTCGGTCAGGGCCGGGGCCATGGAGACCAGGCGGCGGGGCGGGGGAGGGGAGGGCGCGCCGCCCGTGGCCGCCGGCGCGAGCGCCAGGGCCAGCGCGACCAGGGCCGGACGGCAGCGAGACATGGCCTCCCCGAGACGCCCCGGGCCCGTCGGCCCGGGGCCGCGAGTCTACCCGAGGCGGCGGGAGGCGACAACGCGGCCCCCATCCCGCGGGCCTGGGCGCGGGGGCGTGAGGAGCGCGGTCTCAGCATCGAGGCACCCCCATCCCCGCGCGCCTGGGCGTGGGCCCCTGGGTCGGTCGGCGGGCGGTTGACACCGTTCGGTGGCCACCCTACGATCGCAGCCCGCGTGAGAGCTCTTTTCGACCGGGATTCGCGTGGTGTGCCGCGCCGGAGAGCGTGCGCGGTGCGGGTCATGTGGCAGACGACCGAGAGGGAAGGAGATCGAGCATGAGGCGGACGTGGGGTCGGATCGGCAGCGTGGTGATCGTGGTGCTGGCCGTCGCGGCACTGGCCGCGGCAGGGAACCCGGGGCGCACGGAGCGGGCGCCGGGGAGGGCGCCGGTGGCGGCCGAGGAGGAGGCCGGCGACGCGACCCGCGCCGTCTGGCCGGGCCCGGACGGCTACGGCGTCACGGGCAGCACCTGCACCTACAGCTGGGTCGACATCACCGGCACCGGCACCGCGATCGCCGGGCTCACCGACGACAACTTCATGGGGCCCTTCCCGATCGGCTTCTCGTTCCCGTACTACGGCGCGACCCAGACCCAGTTCTACGCCAGCAGCAACGGCTACATCACGTTCGGCGCCGGCAGCTCCTCGTTGAGCAACCAGTGCCCGCTGCCCAGCTCGACGACGCCCGACAACCTGATCGCCATGGTCTGGGACGACCTCAACTTCGGCACCAGCGGCAACGCCTACTACCAGCACTTCGCCGCCTGCCCGTTCGGCAGCGGCGAGTGCACGGTGGTCGAGTACGCCAACCTCGCCCACTACGGCGGCGCGGCCGGCTCGGCCGGCACCTGGGAGATCATCCTCTTCGCCGACGGCACGGTCGTCATCCAGGCCCAGGACTCGGGCACCGAGATGGGCTCGAGCTCGACCACCGGCATCGAGGGCGCCAACTTCGCCGGCGGCCACGGCCTGACCTACGCCTGCGACACCGCGTCCTCGGTGGCCGACAACCTGTGCATCGAGCTCGGCCTCCAGGCCGGCATCAACCTCGGCCCCGACACACTCGGCGGCCCGGCCTGCCCGGGCAGCGCGACCAGCTACGACATGAGCCTCTTCAACAACTCCGGCGCCGGCGCCACCTTCGACCTCAGCTACAGCGTCACCAGCGGCAACGCCAGCCTCACCGGGCCGGCCACCGTCACGGTGGCGAACGGCGCGACCGGCACCTTCACGGTCGAGCTGACTGCCAACGCCGGCCTGCCCAACGGCACCGCGGTGACCGGCTCGGTCGACGCCAGCGGCGGCGGTTTCAGCGACTCGTCCACGCTCGCCGCCACCGCCGACTCGACCCTGATCTCGGCCTGGCCGCAGCTGGCCAACACGCCGCAGGGGACCCGCTTCCACGCCTCCGCCCACGCCAACGGCAAGGTCTACCAGTTCGCCGGCGAGACCGGCTGGTGGACCCTGACCAGCGCGGTCCAGGCCTACAGCGTCGCCGGCGACAGCTGGACCACGATCGCGGCCATGCCGACGCCGGTCTACGGCGCCGCGGCGGCAGCGATCGGCGACACGGTGTACGTGGTCGGCGGCACCAACTGCACCACCGACCCGCTGGCGGGAGCCTGTGCCGGCACGACCTTCCCGGGCCTGGTGCAGGTTCTCGACGCCACGACCGACACCTGGTCGACCGACGCCGCCAACCTCATGCCGACCCCGGTCGCCTTCGCGCCGGTGGTCGCCGCCGGCGGCAAGCTCTACGTCATCGGCGGCGTGCTGCCCGCCGGCACCGCGGTCGGCACGGTCCAGGTCTACGACCCGACCGCGGCCAGCGGCAGCCGCTGGTCGACCGTGGCGTCGATGCCCACGGCCCGGGCCTACACCACGGCCGACGCGATCGGCGGCTCGATCTACGTCGCCGGCGGCTGGACCTCGGGCGCCACCAACCTCAGCACCCTCGAGGTCTACAGCATTGCCGGCGACTCCTGGAGCGCCGGCACGGCCATGCCGGTGACGGCGGCCTCTCTCGGCGGCGGCGCGCTGGGCGTCTACCTGGTGGCGTTCGCCGACTACGCCTCGTACGACGTCAGCGCCGGCACCACCTACAGCTGCTCGGCCGACGTCTACGTGTACGACCCGGCCGCGGCCACCTGGTCGACGGTGGCGGTCCTGCCGCGCTGCCTCTACGGGCACGTGGCGGCCGGCGACGGCTCGCAGCTGTGGGTGGTCAGCGGCCGCACCAACGACGGCGGCTGGCACATGGCGCTCGAGACCCTGGAGACCGCGATCTGCGGCACGGTCCCGGTCGAGCTGATGCGGTTCTCGGTCGAGTAGGGCCGCGAGCCGAGCGTTCCCTGCGCGGGCCCGGGCAACCGGGCCCGCGCTCTTTCGAGCCGTCGGCAGCGCGCGGGCCCCGGCCGGGGCGACGCCGGGAGTGGGGGGCGGGGTGCCTTGAAGCGCGGGACGCTCGGCGCTACCCTGAGCACGTGGTGGGCGGAACCGCCGCGCGATCCGTAGACAGGTCGACGCAGAGGGAGGCAGGAACGTGTACCTGACCGGCCTGACCCATCGCGACCGCCTGTTCGACGTCTCGGCCCGCTGGCTGTGCGACCGCGTCTCACCCGGCGACGGGCGCTTCGTCACCGAGGTCTTCATCTACGAGAACCTGATCTCGGCGCCGACCGTGCGCGCCTTCATCCGCGACACCCTGCAGGCGCTGCAGCCGGGGCCGGTGGAGCTGCGCCACCTCTACACCAAGGACGAGGTGCGCACCGCGATCATGCTCGCCTGCCGCGAGCCCTCGCTGCGCGAGACGTCGCTGTTCCGCCAGTACCGCGCCCACCCGGAGGAGTTCTTCCCCCACACCCCGGTCGACCTGGTGGTGGCGAGTAGGCCCGACGGCACGCTCATCGGCATGGTGCGGCTCAAGCGCATCCGCCGCATCGCCGACAAGGTGTCGCGGCGGGTCGCGTCCATGCTGTCGGGCGAGATCAGCGCCGCCGCCCGCGGCCTGGCCGAGCGCCGCGCCGTGACCGTCGGCGTGCCGCTCAACGCCCTCTACACCGACTCCCAGGCCATGGACGAGGAGTGGGCCGCGGCCGAGCGGATCGTGTCGCACCGGTTCCGCGACGGCGCCATCCGCCTCGAGCCGGCGAGCATGCGGGTCGACGACGTGATCGGTTCCAAGCTGGTCGGCAGCGAGGAGGAGCTGGCGCGCTTCGAGGCCGCCATCCGCGCCCACCCGTCGGCCGCCATCGCCGACCGCAAGGCGCACCGCGGCGACTACAACGACGTCAACCTCGACGTCGACCTCGAGCTGCCGCCGGTGGGCGCCATCGTCGACCGGATGCGCGAGCAGGACTGGTCCTACGCCGCGAACCGCGGCCTCGACCCGCGCACCCTGGCCGACGACTTCCCCGAGTACGTCGAGAGCGGCGCCCGCACCATCCGCACCGAGGTCATCCTCACCACCTTCCCGGAGCTGGTGGAGTCGGAGTTCGGCCGCGGCATGCACGAGGAGCGGGTCCTGTCGCAGCGCTTCAAGGGCACCTACAACGGCCGCATCGCCCAGAACGCCTCGTACATCGTCGAGTACCTGTTGCGGCTAGCGATCTCGCCCGCAGTCGAGATCGGCGAGCTGCCGATCAAGATGTGGGGCCGCTATCTGCGCGACACCCTGGCCACCGCCATCGCCGGCCTGCAGGGGGTCGACGTCACCGAGCGCCTGTTCGACTCCTTCGCCCCCGAGCCGCCCGAGTCGATTGCGGCCCGAGGCGGCCTCCCCGGCGGCCGGGTCGGGTAGAGGCGGAGGCCCTCAACCTGCGACCTCGGGTACGCCGAGGCCACGGCAGATCCTGGCGGCGAGCCGATTCGCGATCTCCCCATGGCGTGGCACCGCCTCGATCGCGCCTGTTGAGGGGTTCGTCCAGAGTGAGTGCCGGCTCCCCTCGCGCTTGAGGTAGCAGCCGCATCGCCGGAGGTGCCTGAGCAGCGCCTCCCACTTCACTGCACCACCACCACCTCGCGGAGCGCATCGGGCGGCACGCCGCGGAGGGCGTCCTGCCGCCGATCCTCGAGGATCAGCGCGATTGCGGCGGTCAGGCTCTCGCGGCACTCCTCCAGCGTCCTGCCCTGGCCGTTGGCGCCCGGCACCTCGGGGCAGTACGCCACGAACCAGTCACCGTCCCGCTCGATCACGGCCGTGAACTCGTTGCGCATCGTCCCTCCGCCGCCTCGACAGTAGCGCAGGGCGATGGGAAAGTCACGACGGCTCGCCCCCTCTCGGCGGCGCCGGATCGGGTAAGCTCACACCGGTCCGCGGGGAGGGGCCTGCCATGCGTCGCAGCGTGCCGGTGGCGCTCGTGGTGTCGCTCGCCCTGGCCGTCCCGGCCTGGTGCGAGGAGGGGATGTGGTGCCTGGACCAGCTGCCCGCGCTCGAGTTGGCGGACAGGGGGCTCGCGGTCACCGCTCGAGCCATCTGGGACGCCGAGACGGGCACCGGCCTGGCGCGGGCGGTGGTCAGCCTCGGCGGCGGCACCGGCGAGCTGGTGTCGGCCGAGGGCCTGGTCTTGACCAACCACCACGTCGCCTTCGGCGGCGTCCAGCGCGCCTCGGCGGCGGCCGGCCGCGACTGGATCACGGACGGCTTCCTGGCCCGCACCCGGGCCGAGGAGGTGCCGGCGCCGGGCTACGTGGCGCGGCTGCTGGAGCGGACCGAGGACGTCACCGCCCGGGTCCTCGACGGCATCGCCGACGGCCCGGATCTCGTCGCCCGCCAGCGGCTGGTCGACGCCCGCGTCCACGCCCTCGAGAAGGCGGCCGAGGGCGGCCGCGAGGACCTCGAGGCGCAGGTCGCGGCCATGCACGGCGGCCGCCAGTACGTCCTGTTCGTCTTCCGCCGCTACCCCGACGTGCGCCTGGTCTACGTGCCGCCGGCCGGGATCGGCGACTTCGGCGGCGACGAGGACAACTGGATGTGGCCGCGCCACTGCGGCGACTTCTCCTTCCTCCGCGTCTGGGCGGCGCCCGACGGCTCCGGCCGCGAGCACTCGGCCGACAACGTGCCGCTCCGCTCGCCGCGCTGGCTCGAGGTCTCGACCGGCGGCCTGGCCGAGGGCGACCTGACCTTCATCCTCGGCTACCCCGGCTCGACCGACCGCTACGCCACCGCGGCCGAGATCGCCTACACCCGGGACGAGGTCTACCCGAAGTCGATCGCCAACGCCGAGGAGGTGCTGGCGCTGCTCGACCGCTTCGCCGCCGAGTCGGACGAGGCGGCGGTCAGGGTGGCGGGCTACCGCCAGGGGGTGGCCAACGGCTACAAGAACGACCTCGGCATGGTCGAGGGGCTGCGGCGGGGCGACCTGGTGGAGGCCCGCCGGCGGGGCGAGGACGAGCTGCGCGCCTTCCTGGCCGGCCGCGAGGACCTCGCCCGGACCTACGGCGACGTGCTCGACGCGATCGCGGCCACGGTCGACGCCCGGCGCGAGCTGGCGGACCACGACCGCGCCCTGGGGCGCTTCAAGATGGGCGGCGGGCTCCTGGCCGGCGCGGCCAGCGCCGTGGTCGGCCACGTCCGGGAGCGGGACAAGCCGGCCTCGGAGCGCGACCCGGCCTTCGACGAGACCACGGCCGCGCGGGACATGGCCCGCCTCAAGGCGCGCTACCTGTCGTTCCACGAGGGCGCCGACCGGGCCCTGCTCGCCCGCGCCCTGGCCGCGGTCGCGGCGCTGCCCGCGGGCCAGCGGGTGACGGGGCTCGACGACCTGCTCGCCTCCGCGCCAACCACCGACGAGCTGGCCGCCCGCCTCTACGCCGGCACCCGTTTGCGCGACGTGGCCTTTGTCGAGTCCCTGCGCGCCATGAGCTCCGCGGAGCTGGACGCGGTCTCGGACCCGATCCTCGACCTGGCGCGGCGCCTCTACCCCGCAACCGACGCGATGCGGCGGCGGCACGAGCAGGCCGAGGCGCGGCGCGCCGAGCTCACCCGCCGCCACGTCGGCGCCCTGCTCGCGTGGCGGGGCGGCCCGCTCTACCCGGACGCCAACCGCTCGCTGCGCTTCACCTGGGGGCGGGTCGAGGGCTACCGGCCGCGCGACGCCGTGGTCTACCTGCCCTTCACCACCCTCGCCGGGGTCATCGCCAAGGACCGCGGCCAGGAGCCGTTCGCCGTCCCCGAGCGCCTGAAGCAGGTCGCCGCGGCCCGCGACCTCGGCCGCTGGGTCGACCCCCGCCTGGGCGACGTGCCGGTCGCCTTCCTGCACACCTGCGACACCACCGGCGGCAACAGTGGCTCGCCGGTGCTCGACGCCCGCGGCCGCCTGGTCGGCATCCTGTTCGACGGCAACTGGGAGGCGCTGACCTCGGACTGGCAGTGGGACTCCGCCCTGCAGCGCTCCATCTCGGTCGACCTCCGCTACGTCCTGCTCGTGACCGAGAGGGTCGCCGGCGCCACCCACCTGCTCGAGGAGATGGGGGTGGCCCCGGCCCCCTGAGACGCGGCCCCGGGTCGTCCCTCGCACCCGTTCCCGTACCCGTACCCGTACCCGACGGACCGCCTCCGGGCGGACCGCTCCGAGCCTCCGAGCGCCCCCCCGTCCCTGCTACCATGATCCGGAGGGCCCGGTGGACCGCGTCCTGGTCGTCGACGACTCCCCGACCGTGAGCGAGCAGCTGCGGCGCTGGCTGGTGCGCGCCGGCTACGACGTGGCCGTGGCCGAGACCGGCGAGGAGGCCCTGCACGAGGTGGCGCGGGCCATGCCGGACCTGATCCTGCTCGACCTCGCGCTGCCCGACATCCAGGGCCTCGAGGTCTGCTCCCGGCTCAAGGCGCAGGAGGCCACGTTCCGCATCCCGGTGGTGGTGCTGACCGCGTCGGAGGCGGTCGAGGACCGCATCGCCTGTCTGGAGAGGGGGGCCGAGGACTTCCTGACCAAGCCCGCCTCCTACCCCGAGCTGGTGGCGCGGGTCCGCTCCCTGCTCCGCTCCAAGCACCTCTCCGACCGCCTCCACATGTCGTTCCTCGAGCTCGACCGCCTCGGCACCTTCGCCGAGACCTTCGCCGGCGAGACCATCGCCGACTCCGACGACGCCGCGGTGGCTGACGCCATGGCCAGCCACATCCTCGGCCCCGGGCCAGAGCTCCCCGGCCACCCGCAGCTGCTGTGGGCCGGCACGGTGACGGACGGGGCGGTGGCCGGCTTCACCTGGTCGTGGCAGCTCGGGACCTGGACCCGGCGGCCGACCCGCTCGGGCCACGCCGCCCTGCTCGCGGCCCTGCGCCCCTTCCGCAAGGCCGACGGCCAGTTCCTGAGCAAGGACCCGCCGCCGGCCGAGCTGGTCGCGCTGCTCGGCCTGCCCGCCGACCCGCCGCCCGACAACTTCGTCGCCTCGTCCTCAGGCACCCGCCTCACCCTGGCCGCCGGCTACCCGTGGGAGGTGGGCACCTACGAGGTGCCGCTGCTGCGCGCCCTGCTCCGCCAGTGGTCGGTGTTCGAGCGCCTCCGCGCCGACGCCCTGGCGGTCGAGAACGCCTTCTTCGAGACCATGCAGGCCCTGGCCGTGGCGGCCGAGTTCTTCGACCCCGACACCTCGCGCCACGTCGAGCGCGTGGCCCTGTTCACGCGCGAGCTGGCCGAGGCGTGCGGCTGCCCGTCGCACTTCGTCAAGTGGGCGTCGCACTCCTCCAGGGTCCACGACGTCGGCAAGATCGCCCTGCCGCTGCAGGTGCTGCTCAAGCCCACCCCGCTGTCGCGTGCCGAGACCTTCCTGATCCAGGAGCACACCGTCAAGGGCGAGCAGATCCTCGGCCAGGCCGACCACCTCGCCATGGCCCGCCGCATCGCCCGCTCCCACCAGGAGAACTGGGACGGCAGCGGCTACCCGGACGGCCTCGAGGGCGAGGCCATCCCGCTCGAGGCGCGGATGGTGCGGCTGGCCGACGTCTACGACGCCCTCCGCTCGAGCCGCCACTACAAGCCGGCGCTGACCCACGAGCGGGCGGTGGAGATCATCACCGCGGGCGACGGCAAGGTCCAGCCGACCTTTTTCGACCCGACCCTGCTCGAGCTGTTCGTCGCCCGCCAGGCCGTCTTCGCCGCCATCTACGAGCAGCACGCCGCGGTGGTGTGACGGGATCGCTCGCGGCGTCGACCCTTGCCGGGCCCGTCGCCGCGGGGGTATCGTGAGCCCGCCCGCCCGGAGGTGGACCATGATTCGGATCGTCCCGATCGCGCTCGTCGCCCTGCTCGCCGCAGGGGCGGCCTTCGCCGAGGACCCGGCCGAGGCCCAGGGCCGCTGCCAGGCCTACGCCGAGCAGGCGGTGGCCCAGCACCGCGACAACCTGCGCCTCGGCTGCGGCTTCGAGGGCGACAGGTGGCACTCCGACCTCGACGCGCACCGCGACTGGTGCCTCGGCACCGACGCCGAGACCGCCGCCGCCGAGGCGCAAGGGCGCGCCGACGAGCTCCAGGCCTGTGCCGCCGAC
>CAYTJW010000165.1:0-8998 GCA_964438135.1 uncultured Thermoanaerobaculia bacterium | reverse complement strand
GGACTACCTGGATCGCACAGCCGCCGAGGCCCGGCAGGGCTGGCCGCGGCCGACCGCGCCGCGCTCCCGCGCCACCCTCGCGCTCGGCCGCCGCCTCGAGCCCTGGCTCGCCGGCCTCGAGCACGAGTAGCGCGCCCCGCGCCGAGTTGGGTGCCAGCTGCGCCGCTCACTGTCCCGCCAGGAGAGAGCGTGATCCTGGCGGTGAGCCACACCCCGGTCGACGCCACCGCGGACTCCGGCTGGCTGGCCATCGCCAGCAACGACCCGCTCGAAGCCGTGGCGACCCTGGCCGTGACCGGCACCGCAGAGCCGCCGGTGTTCGTGGACGGCTTCGAGTCCGGCGAGGCCGCGGGCCTGGTCCGATGTCGTGCCCTGACCGGCCCGCCGCACGCGGGGCGGCGGGCTCACCCTTCGCCGCCGGGACGGGGGCCTCGGCCCGGGGGCCCGCGTCCCCTCGCTACCGGCCCTGCTCCGCCGCCAGCAGCCTGGCCTTCAGCGCCGCCACCGCCTCCGGGGTGAGCCGCACGCGCGGGCCGAGGGTGAAGCTGACCCGGCGCAAGGTGCCGGTGAAGCGGAACGGGACGGCGTAGCTCTCGTCGACCGGGGTGCCGGTGTCCTCGCCCACGTCGAAGGTCTCCTCGAGCGAGAAGCGCATCGGCACGGTCCGGTCGACGCGGCCCTCGGCCACGGTGGTGCCGTTGACCGACAGGGTGACGGTGCCGCCCGCGCCGTAGGTCCCGCCGTCGGTGGCGAGCTCGAAGCGGACGGTCGAGCGGCCCGGCGGCAGCTTCTCCCTCGCGCTCACCTCGTACCGGGCGAGGTCGAGGAAGTTGTAGACGAAGCGCGGGACGCCGTCCTGGACGAGCAGCGCCCAGCCGCCGAAGCGACCGCCCTCGGTGACCAGCACGCCCTCGGCACCCCCCTCCCCGACCTCGACCTCGGCGGTGACGGAGAAGGAGCGGTTCTTGACGTCGGGGGCGCTCCCCTCGGGCACGCGCCGGACGCCGGGGAGGTAGGAGAGCTCCGACCGGCCGGCGAGGTAGCTGGGGTGGTCGACGGCGGCGAAGCGCTCCACCCGGCGGTCGTCGAGCGGGAACACGTGGTACCTCGCCGCCTCGACGAAGAACAGCTTGCGCAGCTCCTCGAGCTTCTCCGGGAGACGGGCGGCGAGGTCGTGGGCCTGGCTGAAGTCCTCGCTGACGTGGTACAGCTCCCACGGCGACTCCTCGACCTCCCCGGGCGGAGCGAACGCCTCCCACGGCACGGCCCGCAGGCTCGCCGCCACCCAGCCGTCGTGGTAGATGGCGCGGTTGCCCATGATCTCGAAGTACTGCGTCGTCCGCCGGCTCGGCGCGGCGGCGTCGTCGAAGGTGTAGACCATGCTGACGCCCTCGATCGGCTGCTGGCCGACGCCGTTCACGATCCGCGGCTCGGGCACGCCGGCCGCCTCCAGGATCGTCGGCACGATGTCGACGCAGTGGTGGAACTGGCTGCGCAGTCCGCCCGCGTCCCTGATCCGCGCGGGCCACGACACCACCAGCGGGTTGCGGGTGCCGCCGAAGTGGGAGGCGGCGGTCTTGTTCCACCGGAACGGCGTCGCCGTGGCCAGGCACCACCCGACCGGGTAGTGGTTGTTGGCCAGCGGCCCACCGAGCTGGTCGACCCTGGCCAGCTGGGTCGCGAGGTCGACGGGGATGCCGTTGAGCGAGGCCATCTCGTTGAAGGTGCCGTCGTAGCCGCCCTCGGAGGACGGCCCGTTGTCGCCGACGACGTAGAAGACCAGGGTGCGGTCGAGCTCGCCGAGCCTCTCGACCGCGTCGATCAGGCGGCCGACCTCGAAGTCGGCGTAGGCGACGTAGGCGGCGTAGACCTCCATCTGCCGGGCGTAGAGCCGCTGCCGGTCGGCCGGCAGCGTGCCCCACGCCGGGATGTCGGGGGGGAGCGGCGTCAGCTCGGTGCCCGGCGGCACCACCCCGAGCCGGACCTGGCGGGCGAGGGTCTCGCGGCGGTAGACGTCCCAGCCCGCGTCGAACTTCCCCTCGAACCTCGCCACCCACTCGGCCGGCACGTGGTGCGGCGCGTGGGTGGCGCCCGGCGCGAAGTAGACGAAGAACGGCTTGTCCGGCGCCACCGCCGCCTGGCCGTTGAGCCAGGCGATCGCCCGGTCGGTCTGCAGCTCGAGGAAGTGGGCGCCGGCACGCCCCGGCGGCTTCTCGACCGGGGCGGTGTTCTCGAAGATCAGGGTGTCCCACTGGTTCGAGTCGCCGCCCTGGAAGCCGTACCAGTACTCGAAGCCGACCCCGGTCGGCCAGCGGTCGAACGGGCCGGCGAGGCTGGTCTCCCAGTTGGGGGTGTTGTGCCACTTGCCGAACGCGGCGGTGTTGTAGCCGTTGCCCTTGAGGATCTCGGCGACGCTCGCCGCGCTCCTCGGCCACATCCCGTGGTAGCCCGGGTAGCCGGTGGCCATCTCCATGATCGAGCCCGTGTTGCAGCTGTGGTGGTTGCGCCCCGAGAGGATCGCGGCGCGGGTCGGCGAGCACACCGCGGTGGTGTGGAACACGTTGTAGCGCAGCCCCTGCCCGGCGAGGCGGTCGAGGGTCGGGGTCGGGATCGCGCCGCCGAACGTGGAGGTGGCGCCGAACCCGAGGTCGTCGAGCAGGACGAGCAGGACGTTGGGCGCCCCGGCGGGCGGGGCGATCGGCCGCGGGAAGTCGGGGGTCGAGCCCCGGTACGAGAGGCCGACCTCGGCCTTCGACCTCGGCTCGGGGCGGGGCAGGACCTCCTGGGCCACGGCGCGACCGCCCGCCAGCGGGGCGAGCAGGACGACGCAGGCGACCAGGGCGGCGGGCGCGCGGCGCGCGGTGCGACAGTGGCTCATGGTCCCTCCGGGGAGCGGAGCTCGCGGGCTCACTGCCGCGAGTATACCCACCCCGGCCGGTCTGCCGGCCGGCGCCGGGGCCGTGCCGCCCCACCGGCCCCGAGCGGCGGAGGGGGAGCCCCGCGCTAGTCCGCGGCGCAGAGCAGCTCGACCGTGGCCGTCAGGTCCTCCTGGTCCACGGCGCCGTCGTGGTTCGCGTCGGCACCGTCGCAGGCCGGGGTGGCGAGAGTCAGGGTGCCAACCAGGCGGGCGAGGTCCCCGGCGCTCACGCTCCCGTCGCAGTCGGCGTCGCCCCGCGCCGCCGCCGGGTAGAGGTCGCAGGCGTCGCCGAGGCCGTCGCCGTCGCCGTCCCGCTGGCCGCTGTTGGTGGTGTCCGGACAGTTGTCGACCCCGTCGGGGACGCCGTCTCCGTCGCCGTCGGCGACCTCCTCCGCGAGCACCAGGGCGCTCGCGGTCCACACCTCGCCGGTCGACGGGCGCTCGTAGCGGGCGTGCAGCGCCGCGCCGTCGGTCGCCTGGACGAGGTCGTCCGGGTCGCTCGAGGCGCCCTCCGTGAGCCCCACCTCGGCCTCGAAGACCCCCGACGCCACCCCGGTCTCGACCAGGCTCACCGCGATGCCGACCGGGTCGGAGGAGGACAGCACCCGGACGGCGGCCTCGTCGACCAGACCGTGGTCGAGGTCGGCCAGGGAGTCCTCCAGGGTCAGAGCCGCGCTGCCGCCGGGCGGGAGCACGTCGTCGTCCCAGCGCAGCCAGGGCGGGTCGAACTCGGCCGGGGCGTGCGCCGCGGTGGTGCAGCCGACGGCCAGGCCGTGGACCACGGCCGGCGTCGGCGTGCCGGCCAGCAGGCTCAGGCGACGGAGCTGGTACGGGCCCGGCACGGCCGCGGCGAGGGCCGGCCCCGGGAAGCCGAGGATCAGGGTCTGCGCGCCGGCTGCGAGGCTCTCCGCCTCCGACGCGGCGACCGCCACCAGGTTCCCACCCTGGTCGAACAGCTGGCCGCGCAGCGAGTAGACGCCCTCGTCGCCGGCCGCGACCTCGACCGGCACCGCCAGCTCGAGCCGGTCCCAGCGGGAGTCGCCGTCGTCGTCGTGCACCGCCTCGGTGCAGGTCGCGCCGACCGTGGAAGCGTTGCCGCCGGCCGTGAGCAAGTTGACGCCGCCCGAGAAGCCGCCGCCCGGCTGCGGCGCGCCGCCGGGCGCAAGGCCCATCCACGCCACCCGGAGCGACCCGGAGGGCCCGGCAGCGACCTCGCTGTAGAGCTCCACCGCGACGTCGTCGGTGAGCCGCCTCGCCTCCCCGGCCTTGCCGCCGGCAGGGTCGAGGGTGCGGACGAACAGGTTGCCCGCGTAGCGCTCCCCCGCCGGCGCCTCGGGGTCGTAGGCGCGGTAGACCACGCTGGCGGTCCCGTCCCCGTTGTCGACCAGACGAGGCGCCTCGATCAGCTGCTCGGACACCTCGGCCTCGGCGGCGGCGGACCAGCCGCCGGCGTAGTGGGCCCACATCAGGGCGTCGGCGGTGGTCCGCTTCGCGATCCACACCGCCACGAAGGACCCGTCGCCGAGCGCGACGACGTCGGCCATTTGCACGTAGGCCGGACCGGTCGCGTCGGCGTGGACCACCACCGGCGCCGACCAGCCGCCGCCGCTGAAGGTGGCGGCCAGCACGGCGGCGTCGGCGTTCGCCATGTCCACGTTGCTCCCCGCCAGGATGGTCCCGTCCTCCCCCGGAGCCAGGCCGGGGTCGACCCACAGCTCGCCGTCGTCGTCGTGGCACCACACCGCGACCGCGAGCCCGGTCGCGTTCGCCGCCACCGCCGGCATGAAGTCGGCGCCGCCGCCGGCGGTGACCGCCACCGGCTCGCCCCAGCCGAGCGTCCCCTCGGTGAACACCGCGGCCCGGATGTCGCGGTCGGCGCGGGTGGTCGGCTCGCCGTCGGCGTCGCGCGCCCACACCGCGACCGCCCAACCGTGCGCCGCGTCATAGGCCACGTCCACCGCGCCGTCTGCGGCGCTGTCCCCGGTCAGGTCGGCCGCGGCCGACCAGGTGGACCCGTCGAACCGCGCCCACGCGATCTCCTGGTGGCGGAAGACCTCGCCCAGCGCGGTCAGGCCGGGGTCGCCCCGGTTCGAGGTCCACAGCGCCAGGGCCGAGCCACCCGACAGGAAGGTCGCCGCCGGGTCCATTTCCCAGCGGGCGTTGCTGGTGACGGCCGCCTCGCCGCCCCACCCGCCGCCGGTGTCGAGCCGGTAGTAGATCTCGGGGCTGGGCGAGCCGCCGCCAGCGTTGGCGTCGGCGGTGTAGACGACCAGGCCCTCGCCGCCGCCACCCCCGGCGACCGCGACGGTGTTCACGAAAGCCGGCGCCTCGCGGTGCGGGACGGAGGCGACCAGCTCCTGCCAGCGCTCGGCCAGGCGCTTGTCCTCCCAGTCCCCCCACGTGTACGGCCCGAGGGTCGCGGAGCCCAGCTCCCCCGACAGGGCGCCCCAGAACAGAGACCCCTCGAGGGCCAGCTCGACGGTCAGCCGGCCGCCGAAGGTCGGGTCACCGAGGCCCCCGGCGCTCGAGTAGGGCAGCGCGATCTGCGCCGCTGCGGTCGGCGAGGCGGTGGCCGCGACCTTGGCCACCCCGAACGCCGCCGAGGCCGACGCCGTCAGGTCGAGACGCAGCGACGGCTCGGGCACAACCAGCAGCCGCTCGAACCGCAGCTGCTGGTCGAACCAGGCCTTGCCGGTCGCCTTGAACCCCAGCTCGCCGCCGAGGTCGAGGGCGACCGTCACCGGCACCGCCGCGACCAGGAAGGTGCGGGCGAAGCTCTTCTCGGGCAGCGGGTAGCTGGCGCTGGCGGTGATCTCGCCAACCGGCGCCGGCGTCGCCCGCCACTCGAAGTCGGCGTCGAAGGTGGCGCGCAGGGTGCCGCTCAGGGAGACCTCCGCGCCGAGCACCTCGGCCTGCCAGGCGGCCGATCCCTCGAGGCGCGAGTTGGAGTCGAGGTCGTAGGTCGCGGCGACCTGGAACTCGACCCCGGAGCCCATGTCGCTCTCCTCGCCGCCCAACAGGGCGACCGCCGAGTCGACCGTGTCCGACCAGGTGAAGTCGTTGGGGTAGCTGAAGGTGACGCCGTACTCCCGCTCCCCGGCCGAGAAGCCGGTGGCGAACGCGGTCGAGATCGCCTCGACCACGCCGAACCAGCTCGGGAAGTCGATCGCCAGCACCGGCACGGCGACCGTCGCCCGGGGGGCGGCCTTGCCGGAGAGGATGCTCGCGGTGACGGTCAGCTGGTCGGTCGGGGCCGCGACCTCCGCCAGGTCGAAGGTGGCGACGAACGGCGGCTGGTTGTCGACCACCTGGTGGCCGGCGAGGCTGAAGGTCACCTGCTCGATGGTGAAGCCGCCGCCGGGGGGGTCGAGCGTCACCGCGAAGGTGTCCGTGGCCGGGATGTTGGCGACGAAGGTGCGGGCCTGCTCCTCGGCCGGGCGGTAGCCGCCGAGGGTGTCCGCGACCAGGAGGCCGACCGCGGTCTGGCGGAACGGCGGCGGCGGGGAGTAAGAGGGCGCGGAGGTGCACACCGCCGCGGCCGGCGGCGGGAACACGAACGAGACCCCGTACTCGCCGCGCTCGTCGCCGACCGTGAACCCGGTCTGCGCCCGGTTGGCCCCGTCGAGCGCCACGTCGGTCGAGACCTGGCCGTTCGGGAACCGGTAGCCGGCCGCGCCGGCCGGCACCGAGGTGGCCGCGAACCGCACCGGCCCGCACTCCGGGTACTGGCCCGTGACCTCGACCACCATCGGCTCGAGGAGCGGGCTCTCCACCAGCGTGAACTGCTGGTCGCCGGAGACGGCGGCGATCTCCCCCGGGCGCACTTCCAGGAACCGTCCCGCCACGACCCCGCCGGCGCGGGCCGGCCCGCCGCCGCTCGTCGCCACCACGTCGCTGCCCGCGAGGCTCGGGCGGTAGTCGTCGCACGGGCAGGCCGCGTGGGTCAGGTCGTAGGTCAGGATCCACCGCTCGCTCGCCCCGGCGGCGAGGGTGCGGCCGAGACCCGAGAAGGTCACCGCGCCGTCGTCGCTCGCGAACGTCCGGGTGCTGCCGAGCTGCGGCTCCCCGGCGTCGAGCACGCCGTTGCCGTTGCTGTCGAGCCACAGCTTCGCCGCGGCGACGCCGCTCACCTCGTCCCCCTCCCCCGAGCTGCGGAATGTCGCGCTGCCCACGCTCACCGCCCCCTGGCTCCAGGCGGTCAGCTGCAGGTGCTCCACCACCACGCCCACGGCGCCCGCGACCTGCGGCAGCAGAATCCCGTTACCCGGGCCGGGGGCGAGGGCGAGCGCCGGCGCCAGGCAGGCCGACAGCTCCGAGGTGTCCCCGGTCACCAGGTCGGTGGCCGAAGCGGTGACGAACGCCGCCGGGTAGGTGGTGTCGAGCTGGAAGTCCGCGAAGAGGTCGTCGTTGGTCGTGACCTCCTGGGCGCCGAGGTAGGTCGCGGCCTCGCCGTAGCCCGACGGGTCGCAGGTCGGGCTCGAGAACAGCTCGACCCGGTAGCTGCGGTTCGGCCGGCTCGACAGCCTCCCGCCGATGCGCAGCACCCCGCCGCCGATCCCGACCGCCGAGCTGACGACCGGGAAGTTCTGCAGGTCGTTCGGGCCGCTGTCGCCGTCGCCGCCGTCGTTCGGCGTGACCCCGTTCGGGCCGAGGTCGATCCCGAGCCCGCCGTTCGCGTCGACGCTGTTGCCGGCGAAAGTGTTGCGGACCGCCATCGACGTGTTGAGCACCTGTATGCCGTCGCCGCCGTTGTTGCGGACCACGTTGGCCGCGCCGGCGGCCTCTCCGCCCACCAGGTTGTCGCGGGCGGAGACGTAGATGCCCGCGCCGCCGTTGCCCAGCGCCGCGGTGCCGGTGCGGTCGGTGCCGACGAAGTTGCCGGCGATCACGTTGTCGGCACCCTGGGTGGAGATGCCGTCGCCGGTCGAGCCGGCGACGACGTTGCCGCCCCCGGTCGCGCCGCCGACGGTCGACCCGCCCGGGCCCAGCTGCACGCCGGTGCCGTTGCCGATCACCGCCGTGCCGTCGGCTGTGGTGCCGATCAGGTTCGCCTGGACGAGGGCGCCGCCGGGCTCCCCCACGAACACGCCGGCGTTGGTGCTGCCCGAGACCAGGTTGCCGGCCCCGGCCTCCAGTCCCCCGAGCCGGGCGTTGGTGCCGCGGAGGTCGACCCCGTACCCGTTGGGGATGGCGGCCGAGCCCTCGAGGTTGGTGCCGAAGCGGTTGCCGACGACGACCCCGTCGGGCCCCAGGATCGACACGCCGGCCCAGATCGCGCTGGCGCCGCTCAGCACGTTGGCGGCCGCCGGGACCGTGCCGCCGATGGTCACACCGCTCGCGTAGGCAATGACCCCCAGGCCGTTGCCGGCGGCGGCGCTGCCGTCCGCGGTGGTGCCGACGAGGCAGCCCTCCACCACGCTCCCGGTCGCCGTGGAGGCCAGCCTGACCCCGTGCCCCCCGAACCGGTTCACGACCAGGGCGCGAATTACGCTCGCGCCGCCGTCGAGGTACGGCCCGCCGCTGCCGACGCCGGTGCCGTCGAGCTCGACCCGGTCGGCGCCGCCAGTGTTGCCGACGACCGTGATCGCCTCGGTGGAGTTCGGCCCGGAGGTGGTCACGTGGATCGACGGGGTGCCGGTCCCCACGTCGAACTGCACCAGGTCGGCACCGGGGGAGTAGTTGGCCTGGATGAAGGCCGCGAAGAGCCCGCACACCCCGGTGTAGCCGGTCTGGGCGTTGCCGCTGTCGCAGATGCCGTCGTCGACGTCGCCGTCGTAGGTCATCGCGGTCGTGTTGACCGTGAACACCGACCGCGGGCTGCTGGCGACCACCGCCGGCTCGACCGACCCCTCCCGCAGCAACACCAGGTCGCCGAGGGCGTCCGGGTTGAGCCGCAGAACGAGCCCCGCGACCGCCGGGCCGGTGTCCGGCAGGTCAAGCAACGACAGGGCCGTCGGGGCGCCGGAGCCCCCCTCCGCCTCGCCGCCGGCGACCGCCACCACCCGCAGCCGGCCGTCCCCGCCCGCCAGGGCCAGGTCGCCGCGCGAGCGGCTGCCGAGCCGCGCCGCGAGCAGCACGGGC
>CAYTJW010000164.1:226-9059 GCA_964438135.1 uncultured Thermoanaerobaculia bacterium | reverse complement strand
CGCCAGCGCGCCGAGGTACAGGACCAGCAGGTCGGGGGCCGGGCCCAGACCCTCGAGCTCGTGCCAGCCGACCTGGGCCTCGAGCTCGGCCAGCCGGCCGGCGGTGGCCCGCTCCCAGACCAGGTCCCGGGAGATGGCGGCGACGACCTCGAGCTCGGCCAGGGCGGCGAGGGACTCCGGCGGGTGGGGCTCGGCCAGGAGGCGTTCGAGCTCGTCGCGCAGCCGCTCGCCGGACAGCCGCTCGAACACCCCTTCGCGGATGGCGGTGGCGACGAGGTGGCGCGTGTCCGGGGCGATGGTGAACCCGAGCCGGCGGGCGAAGCGCGCGGCGCGGATGGCGCGGGTCGGGTCGTCGATGAAGGAGAGCGAGTGGAGCACCCGGATCTCCCTCCGCAACAGGTCCTTGCGCCCGCCAAAGAAGTCCACCAGCTCGCCGAACCGCGGCCCCGACAGGACGATCGCCAGGGCGTTGACGGTGAAGTCGCGGCGGTACAGGTCCTGGCGGATGAGGGAGGTGGCCACCTCGGGCAGGGCCGCCGGCGTGCGGTAGAACTCGGTCCGGGCCGAGGCGACGTCGACCCGGTGGCCGTCGGGCAGGGTCACCACTGCGGTCATGAACGGCTCGTGCGGGTGACAGCGGCCGCCCGTGGCGGCGGCGAGGGCCTCGGCGAGCTCGATCCCGCCCCCCTCCACGACCAGGTCCAGGTCCTCGTTCGGCCGGCCCAGGAGGAGGTCGCGGACGACGCCGCCCACCAGGTAGACCGGCACCCCGCGGGCGTCGGCGACCCGCCGCGCCACCTCGAGCAGCCGCCGCACCCACTCCGGAGCGACCTGCTGCAGGCGGCGGGCGATCGGCAGGACCACGGTGCGGGCGGCCGCCATGCGGCGGTCGAGCGGCGCCCCGGCCGCGCGCTGGCCCTCGAACAGCCGCCGGAACAGGTCCATGCGCGTCACCAGCCCGATCGGGCGGCCGTCCCTCTCCACCACCACGAACCGGTGCGAGCGCTCGAGGAACTGGTCGCGCAGGACCTCGAGCGGGGTGTCGGCGCGCACCGTCGCCACCCCCGGCTGCATCACCGAGCTGACCGGCCGGTCCGCCAGCCCGAGGGTCTCGGCCCGGTCCAGGATCTGCCGGGTGACCGTGCCGACCAGGCGGCCACCCTCCCCCTCCACCGGCAGGGCGTTGACCCGCAGCTGGTTGAGCCGCTCCCTGGCGCCGCTCACCGGGGTCGAGACCGGGACGGTGAAGATCTGCGTCCCGGCGACGTCACCGGCCTGGGGCGGCGGCGGCATCAGGCTCGACAGCTGACCGAGCAGCGCCTCGCGCAGCTCCACCGGCATGCGGTTCGAGACCCGCGCCGAGGCGGCCGTGGCGTGGCCGCCGCCGCCGAAGGCGCGGGCGATGCGGGCAACGTCGAGGCCGGCCAGGCGCGAGCGCAGGATCATGGTGACGTTGGGCGGCCGCACCAGCAGCGCGACCGCCACCGGCAGCTCGAAGGTCTCCACCCAGCGGTGGACGACCGCTGCCGCCTCCTCGTGGTAGCGGTCCACCTCGACCACCGCCACCGCCACCGGGACGCCGTGCAGGCGGACCTCCTCGGTGCCCTCGACCAGACGGTTGAGCAGCTCGAGCTGGTCCGGCTGCAGGCCCTTGAGGACCCACCGCCGGACCCAGTCGAGCGCCCCGCCGCGCTCGAGCAGCCAGGCGACGGTGCGGAGGTCCTCGGGCGTCGTCTCGGCGTGGGACAGGGCACCGGTGTCCTCGTAGATGCCCATCAGCAGCAACGACGCCTCCTCGGCGCTCGGCTCGACGTTTCGCTCGGCCAGCAGCGAGGCGACGATGGTGCAGGTGGCGCCCACCGCCCGGCACACCACCTCCCGTGCCCCCAGCGCCTCCTCCTCGCTGGCGTGGTGGTCGACGAGGGTCAGCGGGCAGCGGTCGCGGACGATGAGGTCCCACGCCTCGCCCAGCCGGCCCGGGGTGCGGGTGTCCACCACGACCGCGTGCTCCCACCGCCGCCGCCGCGCCTCGCGCAACCGGACCTCGGGGAAGGCGAGCGGGCTCGCCTCCAGGAAGCGCCGCACGGCCGCCTCCTGCGAGCCGGGGAACAGCACCCGGTGGTCGGGGTAGAGGCGGACCGCCACCACCGCCGCGGCGAAGGCGTCGAAGTCGGCCGACAGGTGAGTCGTGATGACGCGCACCCCGCCCATTCTATCGGGCCCGCTGCCACGCCTCGACCGGCGGGGAGGACCCCGCTCGGTCCTCGAGGGAGCGAGATCCTCACGGCTGGGTCAAGCTCCGTGGGGCGCCTCGGAACGTGGTCGTGGTCATGGACGTGGACGTGGACGTGGACGATGGCCGCGCGGGGTCCAGGGCCAGGGCCAGGTCCAGGGCCAGGTCCAGGGCCAGGGCCAGGGCCAGGTCCAGGGCCAGGCCCAGGTCCAGGTCGAGGTCCAGATCCAGGGCCAGGGCCAGGTCCAGGTCGAGGTCCAGGTCCACGTCCACGTCCACGTCCACGTCCACGTCCACGTCCACGTCCACGTTGGGCCGCGAGCAGCCGCTGCGATGCACGCCTCGACCGGCGGGGGGGATCCCGCTAGAATCCGGAGTGACTCCCCGCGCGGCGAGGCGGGGGGTGCGCCGCGAGGTGAGCATGGTGGCGCGAGGCGACTCGAGGGACCCGGCCGTGCCGGTCTCCGACCCGGAGGCGGAGCAGCTGCTCGACCGGGTGTTCCCGGACGCCGGGGTGGCCGGCGGCAGCCTCTCCCGGCGCCAGCTGTACGCGGTCATCCCCGAGGCGGTCATCCAGGCCTCGCCCGACCAGTTCGCCACCTTCCTCGACGCCGTGTTCGTCGACCAGGGCGAGGTCGACCGGGCCCTCGACCGCGACCTCGAGCCGGTGGCCGCGGCCAGCCGCGGCGGCCGCCAGGCGGTGCGGGCGGTGGTCCCGGCCGACCTGCTGCTGGCCCAGGCCGCCGACCCGGAGAGGTTCATCGGCCAGGTGTTCGAGGCCTTCGACGAGATCGAGGAGGTGCTGCGCGGCCTCGACGACCGCCGCCGCGACACCGCGGCGCCGGCGACCGGCCCGACCACGGCGGTGGTGTCGGAGGACGTGCTGGCCGACCCGGAGGCGCTGCTGCGGGCGGTCGACCGGGTCCAGAGCGAGGCCGAGAAGCTCGAGCTGCTGCTCCGCCAGGCGCGGCACACCCTCAGACGGCTGCAGCCCTACCGTCTCAGCCGGCGGAGCCCGGGCGACCTGCTGGGGGAGCTGCGCAAGGCCGACCACGTGCGGTCGCTGCAGTACCTGGTCGACTTCCTGCGCTCGATCCAGGTCGCCGCCGACAGCTTCGAGCAGCTCGCCCTGCCGCGACCCCACATCCGCGACTACCTGGAGCACCTCTACTCGCTCGAGGACTGGGGCCAGATGTCCGACCTGGTCGACCGCCTGCGGCAGGCGGTCTCGAAGTACCTCCGCACCCACCGCCAGGGGTGACGCGCGGCGGCCTGCGCGCCGCGCCGGGGGCCACGTGCCGGGGACGGCCTCGCGCCCGCGGCGGCTATCTGCCGCCGTACTCGGCGCAGGCGAACACCTCGCGCGCCGCCACGACGTGCTGGTTCTCGGGCGCCTTCCCCCCGACCCGGTCGAGCACGGCGCAGGCCTCGCGGTACAGGCCGAGGCTCCGCTCGGCCTCGGCCAACAGCAGCAGGGCGCTGACCGAGCCGTCGGCCTCGGCCGCCGACCGGAGGGCCTCGAGCGCCTCCGCGTCCGCCGGCGCGAGGGTGACGAACAGCGCCTCGCCGCGCCCCGACAGGGAGCGGCGGCCGGAGCCGCGCACCCGCCAGTAGTACTCCGTGCCGGGCTCGAGCACGCCGGCCGGGATCACCACCTCCGGCGACCGGGTCTCGACCTGGAACACCGTCTCGCCCATCTCGTCCTCGACGTCGACGCGGTAGGACTCGGTGTTGACCACCGAGCGGAAGGCGAGCACGGCCTGGTCGGCCGCCGCCGCGGCGCCGTCCCGCGGGTAGAGGTCCTCGACCTCGGCCCCCCACAGCGAGCCCGAGCGGACCCGGATCGCCCCCGAGCGCGGCCCGGGAGCCTCGCCCGGCGGGATGGCGGCGAGCGCCGGCACGGTCGCGACCTGGGGCAGGGGCTCGAGGGTGGAGCCCTTGATGGCGCCGTCCGCGGAGAGCTCGGCCCAGGCCCCGGCCGGCACCCGGAAGCGCTCGCCGGTCAGCATGGCCACCACCACCGCGCCGTCGACCCCGACCTCGACCCGGTCGCCGGCGCCGAGGCGGGTGAAGAGCTGCAGCGGCCGCGTCGAGCCCGCCGCGGTCAGGGTGGCCGACCCGTCGAGCTGGGCCACCAGGGCGAGAGCCGGACGAGCGCCGCCGTCGCCCGCGTCGGCTGCCAGCACGGGGCCGAGCGCCAGGAGGACAGCCGCGATGACGACACCTGACACCTGCCTCATGACGACCTCCTACTGCCGAAACCACGACTCCCGGGGCGTAGTGGCAGCCTCCATCGTAGCGCAAGTGCCGCCGCCGCCGCCAGGGGGTAGACCAGCGCCACCGCCGCCACCGGCACCACCTGCTGGGCCGCCACGAACAGGGCGAACGCCAGACCCGCGAAGGCCGCGAGCGCGCTGCCGACCAGGAGGAGGGCGCGAGCGAGCCGGCGCAACCAGAGCACGGCGAGGGAGAGCGGCAGCAGGGCCGCCAGGGCCAGGCCTGAGGGCCACAGCACCGGCCCGCGCAGCGGTTGGCCGTCGAGCAGGGTGTTGACGAGCAACGCCTGGACCACCACCCCGGGCGCCTCGCGTGGCAGCCCGCGCGGGTGGGACAGGGGGTAGGCGGTGTCGCCGTACCCCTCGATGTCGCCGCCGACCATGAGGAAAAGGCCGCGCAGCCGGTCGGGCCGCTCCGCCGCCAGGGCCGCCAGGTCCTTCCACGACCAGCGCGGGATGGACCGCCAGTCGACCCGGTAGTCGACCCAGAAGCGACCCGGGTCGACCTCCTGCCCGCCGTTCTCGCCCGGGTCGGGCGAGGCCTCCCGGACGATGGACGCCACCTTGCGCGCGAAGACCGGCCGCGCGACCCCGCCCTCGTCGCGCAGGTGCTGCCGCATGCGGCGCACGACCCCGTCCGCGTCCTGGTCCAGGTTGGCGAGCCCGAACAGGCCCGCGGCCCGCTCCGGCCCGAGGAGGATGGTGACCGGCCCCTCCGCCAGCTCGGCGCCGCGGTAGCGGGCGGTGTCCCGGTCCCAGTGCAGCGCCAGCGCCACCCGGTCGGGGTAGGCGAGCAGCAGCGGCTCGAACGCGTCGCGCCAGTAGTCCGGCAGGACCATGTCGATGCCGACCCCGAGCGCGCCGGCCTGGAGAACCCGGCCGAGCACCGCGGCCACCTCCTGGTCGTAGTCCACGATCCGCCGGCGGGCGGGGTCGGTGTCCAGCGTCGCGTCGTCGAGCAGGGCCAGGGCCAGGCGGTCGTCCGGCGGCCGCGCCCCGGACAGGCCGAAGCGCAGGTCGACCAGTCGGCCCTCCAGGTCCTCGAGCACGGGCCAGCCCGAGCTCACCACCGCCAGGGCGGCGGCGAGGGCGGCGATCGCCGCGGCCGCCACGACTCGCCGCGGCAGCTCGCGTGCGCGCCAGCGCCGCTCGCACCTCGCCTCCCAGGCCTCCCGCAGCCGGCGCACCACCTCGCCGGCGGAAGGCGGTCGCTCGGCGGGGACCTTGGCCAACGGGGCGAGGATGGGCGCGTCGAGCTCCGCCGGCAGGGCCGGGTTGACCGCCGACGGCACCGGCGGCGGGTCGAAGACGTGCGCCCGCAGGAGGGCCATGAAGCTGCCCGTGAAGGGCTTCTTCCCCACCAGCAGCTCGTAGGCGACGACGCCGAACGAGTAGACGTCGGAGGCCGGTGTCGCCCCCTCCCGGTCGGCGATCTCCGGTGCCATGTAGCCGGCGGTGCCGACCAGCGTCCCGGCCTGGGTCAGGCCGGTGGGGACCGAGCCGTCGATCGCCGAGAGCTCGCCCCCGCCGAGCGCGACTCCCACGTCGTCCGCCCTGGCCGAGCCGGCGACCGGCCGACCGTCGCTGGCCCCCGCGCCCCGCGCCAGCGCCATGGTGTCGGCGGTCTCGGCGCCGTCGAGGGCCGCCGACAGGTCCTCGACGTCGAACAGGCCCGAGTGGACCGCCTGGCCGACCACGCGCTCGGCCACGCCGAGCACGAACCTGGCCAGGCCGAAGTCGACGATCTTGGCCTGCACGCGGCCGGACGGGTCACGGGCCAGGATCACGTTGTGGGGCTTCAGGTCGCGGTGCAGGATGCCCTGCCCGTGGGCGTAGTCGAGCCCCTCCGCCACCGCCTCCAGCAGGGGCATGGCAGTTTCCGGCGCGACCGCCCCCTGCCGCTCGATCAGGTCCTTGAGGGTCTCGCCCTCCAGGTACTCCATGACCAGGTAGGGCGCGCCTCCGCCGCCCTCGTCGACGCCGTAGTCGGTCACCCGGACGATGCTCGGGTGGTCCAGCCGACCGAGCGCCTTGGCCTCCACCTCGAAGCGCCGCAGACCGTCCTGCGAGGTCAGCATCTTCGGGTGGATCAGCTTGAGGGCGAAGGCCTTGTTCAGGAGCACGTGGCGCGCCCGGTAGACCGACCCCATGCCGCCGGTGCCGAGGCACTCCTCGAGGGCGTAGGTGCCGTCCACCAGGCGCGGCTCCGGGCGCCGACCCTGGGTCACGGGCAGCGACTCCGGGCCCGCACCCCGCCGCGCACCCGACCCCGCGCGCCGTTCCCCATCGCCCCATCCTAGCGGGGTCCTCCCGGCCGGTCGAGACGCGCATCGCGGCGACTGCTCGCGACCCAACGTGGACGTGGACGTGGACCTGGACGTGGACCTGGACGTGGACCTGGACCCCGCGCGGCCATCGTCCACGTCCACGTCCACGTCCACGTCCACGACCACGTTCCGAGGCGTCCCACGGAACTGGACTCGACCGTGAGGACCCCGATCCCCATGGGCGGCAGGCGGGGCACGCCCCGGCCCGTCGAGGCGCCGGCCGCGGCGGGGCGGCGCGTGCTACTCTGCCTGGCAGACCGTGGCGCAGCGAGGCGGCGCGAGTCGGGAGCGACCGAGTGGCGGCCATGAGACCCGAGCGCGACACGAGCGGGACCGAGCGCGCTGGCGGCAGCCCCCCCCCGCGCCAGGGGATCCTGGAGCTGATCCCCGCCCTGCCGACCCCGCTGGCCTTCGAGGTCTACCGCGTGTTCCGGGTCGAGATGCTGTCGGGGCCCGAGCACTACCGTCGCTGCTGCGAGCTGGTCGGGGAGCTGGCCCGATTCGCGAGCTGGGTCCTGCTGGCGCGCCTCGCCCACCACTGCCAGCGCGACGGCGCCCTCGCCGAGCAGGCCCGCGACCGCGCCGGGCTGCGCGACAGGCTGCGCAAGATGCTGGTCGACGACCGCGGCCTCACCGACGGCGACACCCTCGCCATCGCCCAGGAGAGCGCGACCCTGCTCGAGGGCCGCTTCGCACCCGCCGCCGCGCTCGTGGCCAGGGACCCGGGGCTGCTCCAGCGAACCGCCCTGCCGGTCGAGCGGCTGCGCGAGCTGGTCCTGGCCGAGACGAGGCTGAGCCCGGCCGGGAGCACGCTGGAGGTGCTGCGGTTGCTGGTCCAGCTCCGCAACCGGCGGGCGCACACCCTCGACGCGGCCGGCACGGCCAAGACCGACCGGACCTACAACCCCGCCCTCGAGAGCCTCATCCTCGACTACCTCAGGGGGGTCGACGCCGCCCTCGCCGGCTGGACCCTGTGCGAGTCCCCGGCCCAGGAGCGGTCGGTGATCTGGCACGCCTACCGGGGGGAGAACTTCTGGGCGCCCGGATTCGACGGCCGGAGCCTCGGCTTCCGCCACCAGCCGTCCCGGGTCTACCTGCTGCAGCTGGAGCGGGGGGTGCGGCCCGAGGACGACCTGTTCCCGTTCTGGCTCGCCTGCTCCTGCCCGCGCTGCAACCCCGGCGAGGGGCCCCACGAGCTGGTGTCCTGCCAGCTGCCCCGGGCCGGCTCCGGCGGCGGCGCCGTCGAGGTCCGCTGCCCGGTCACGGTGCAGACCGCCAAGCTGGTGCCGCCGAAGAGCCTCGAGCCGGACGACGCCGAGCCCGGCCACCACGCCCTGGCGGTCGAGCGACTGCGCGAGGTGGCGGAGACGCTCGGCGCCCTGTGGCAGCCGCCGTCGACCCCGGCCGCGGCCGGGCAGGAGCGCCGCACCGGCGAGCCTCTCGCGGCGGAGCTCCTGCCGACCGTGCTCGGCCGCGACGGTCGCTGGCGGCCTATCCCGCCCGGCGAGGACACCCCGCGGGACGGCCGCCTGCGGCTGTTCCTGCGGGCGGAGCGGCGCTGCCACGCGGCGCTGCTGGTGCAGTCCCTCGACGCCGCCGGCCGGGTGGTCGCGGTCGGGCTGTACGGCGTCTCGGGCGGCGGGCTCCGCCGGACCGGCGTCGACGCGTTCGCGGTCGAGGAGCCGGGGATGTGGGAGACGATGCCGCCGCCGACCCCCTACAACCCCGACCCCGCGCTGCGCGAGGCCGACCCCGAGGTGGTCGCCTGGCGGCTCGACCTGGCGGTCACGGACGCCGCGCCGACGCGCCTCGTCACCGAGTTCTTCGCCCCCGACCGGCCCGCCAACCCCGAGCCGGGGAGCCCGGACGAGGAGCGGCGCACGTTCGGCGCCTGGGTCGCGCAGCTCCGCTCCTCGCTCCCCGACCGCCCCGCCACGGTCGGGCCAGGCGACCCCATCCACCAGCGGGTCTCCTACGGCCTCGGCATCCCGTCGGGC
>CAYTJW010000164.1:0-216 GCA_964438135.1 uncultured Thermoanaerobaculia bacterium | reverse complement strand
TCGAGGGCCGCGGCGAGATGGTGCACCGGATCGAGGTGAGGTTCTCGTGAGCGACCCGCCGGGGTGGGCCGAGGCCGTGACGGAGCTGCGCCAGCGGTGGGAGCGCGACGGCGCCGCGGCCGCGGTCGAGGCCGCCCGGGGACTGCTCGCGGCCGAGCCGGGCGACCCCTGGCTGCGCCTGCTGCTGGGCCGGATGCTGCTGGCCGCCGGCGTGCC
>CAYTJW010000163.1:0-9109 GCA_964438135.1 uncultured Thermoanaerobaculia bacterium | reverse complement strand
GCCGCCTCGCCCGACCTCGCCGCCGCCGCCTACAACCTGGCCGTGCTGGTGGCGCCGGAGCGGCCTAGGGAGGCGGCGGCCCTCGCCCGCAGGGCCGCCGAGCTCGAGCCGGGCGATCCCAGGCGCGCCTGGTCCCAGGCCTACTTCGAGCGCCGGGCCGGGGACGAGGCCGCAGCCGTGCGCACCCTCGAGGCGCTGCTCGCACGCCACCCGGCCCACGCCGACGCGGTGCTGCTGCTCGGGGAGATCTACCAGGGGCAGGGGAAGCACGCGGAGGCGCTGGCGCTCTTCCGCCGGGCGCTCGAGCAGCCCGACCTGGCCGACGCCGCGCGCGCCGCCATCGCCGCCCGGTCGCGACCGGAGTAGCGGCCCCCGGCCGCCGTCGCGACCGAGCCCGCTCTCCCGCTCGTCCCTTCAGCGCGGGCGGCGCGCGTACCAGATCAGCGCCAGACCGCCGAGGAAGACCACCGGCAGGACCACCGCCAGCAGCTGCGCCAGCAGCGCGGCGGTCTCGAACAGCGCCCCCGCCGGGTCCGCCTCGAACAGGGCGCCGTGCACCGCCGGGATGCCGCTGATCTTGATGCGCAGGGCGAGGATGCGCTCCTCGGGTGTGCGCGCGGCGAACAGCATCCGGTCCGCGGCGCCCTCGATGATGCCGCCGAAGGGCCGCGCCAGGGTGCGGACCTGCAGCCGGAGCTCGGCCGCGCCGACCTCGACGCCGGTCCGCTCGCGCAGCGCCTCGTCCCGGCGCGGGGCGGTGGCGCAGCCCGACCCGCCCAGCACGAGGGCGGTGACCAGGCTCAGGTGGGTCGAGATCACGGCGGTCGGGCGTCGCCCCATCGGTTCCTCCCCGGCCGGCACCGTGTGGCGGTCGGTCGCGTCAGGTCGATTGTACCCGCTGCCCGCGCCGGCGACTGATCGGCGCTTGCGGCAGGGGGGATCGGCGTCGCGATGCGGGGCGGGGCCGCACTGCCGCCCACCCGCCCCGTCGGGTGCGGGTACGGGTGCGGGAACGGGTACGGGTACGGGTACGGGTACGGGTACGGGTACGGGAACGGGTACTTGGGCAGGGGCCCCCGCAGAGCCTGACTCGGCTGTCGCGAGCTGGTCCCTCAGGGACCCCGGCCCGGCGGCGGTGGGACCTGCCACTGCCAGACCAGGACCGCCTCGGCGGCCAGGTCGGCGGCGTCCACGGCGCCGTCGCCAGTCACGTCCGGGCAGGGCGACGGCGTGCCGAGCAGGTGGGCGACTAGGGCCGGGAGGTCGGCGGCGACGATGCCGCCGTGGCCGTCGACGTCGCCCGGCGCGCAGTCGACGAAGGCGGTCAGGGCGTCGCAACCCGAGGCGCCGCCGCCGTCGGTCACGCACACCTCGACCGGGTAGGTGCCGATGGCCGCGAAGACGTGGCTGGCGCCGACCGTCTGCGCCTGCTGGTTCACCACCCCGGGGACGACCGCGCCGTCGCCCCAGTCGACCGTCGCCGCGTGCTGGTCGTCGTCGTCCTCGTCGGCGAAGGTGGCGGGGGGGAGGCTCAGCACCTGCCCGGCCTCGAGCAGGGAGTCGGCGCCCGCGCTCACCACCGGCTCGGCGTTGACCAGCCAGCGGAACGCGTGCACCGTGCCGACCATCGTCACCGAGTAGGAGCCGCCCGGCAGCGGTCGCACCGAGCCGCCCGTGCCCTCGTCGACCAGGGTCGAGCGGGCCAGCAGCGTGCTGCCGGCCGGCGCCACCACCTGCCAGCTGATGGTGATGGTGCGGACCGAGTCGGAGCGGGCCTCGAAGGCCCAGTCGCCGGTCGCGCCCGGCCTCGCCTGCCGGTAGTCGACGGTGTAGTCGCCCGCGTCCGGGCCCCAGTCGGGGTGGGGGAACACCAGCGTCAGGTAGGGCGGGAACGTCGCCGGCATCTCCTCCAGGTCGTAGCCGTCGTGGCCGTCGGCGCCGCCCGTGATGCGGCCCAGGAGGTTGCCGTCGTCGACCAGGCTCCCGGAGCTCACCACCAGCCGGACGTACCACTCGTCCGGCCCCGGGAACTGGGCCGCGGCCACCGCCGGCAACAGCAGCAGGCCGCAGGCCGCCGCCAACCCTGCGGCGAACGGCGCACAACGCGGGCGACACCTGCCGGGTCTCACCTCTCCCCCCCCGCAGCATACCAGGCCCGGCTTGCCCGGTGGGTCGACCTCTGCTAGCTTCCGCCCATGGTGAGGCTCACCGACCGCGTGCTCCGCTCCGACCGGGCCGCCGACGAGGCGACCGCCGATGGCCACATGCTGCTCGACCTGGAGACCGGCGAGTACTTCGACCTGGGCCCGGTCGGCGGCTTCATCTGGCAGCGCCTCGACGGCAGCGCCGAGCTCGACGCCGTCGCTGCCCAGGTGGTGGCCCGCTTCGACGTCGCCGACGACGAGGCGCGCCGGGACCTGCTCGCCTTCGTCGAGCAGCTGCTCGGCTCCGGCCTGGCGCGGGTGGTGTGAGCAGCAGGCGTCAGCTGAGCCGCGTGCGAAGCTCCGTCCGCCTGTCATGCCGAGGCCGGGGTGGGCGGGCGGGTGCGCCCGGCCGAGCAAACCCTCGCGGCGTTGGACACCGCCTCGATCATCGCAGATAGCCATCTGAATCGATGGTGGTTATCCGCCAGGGACCCCTCGTCGGCGCCGCCGCGGCGCATCCCTGGGGATGACAGGCCAGGTCGAGGCGGGGCTTCCCTGACGAGACGGCGGCTCGGGCCGCAGCGGGGATTCTGCACCGGGCTCGGTCATCGCCGTCCCCCGCGCAGGCCATCCCGCCCACCTACGGCCACGGCGGGGGCGCGGGGGGAGAGCCCTGCAGGCGCGGCTCCAGGCGGCCGGCCGGCACCAGCGCCGGGGGCCGGTAGGTCTCGCGTCGGCTCGGCCGCTCCTCGCGCTCGGCGTCGGGTCGCGTCGGTTCCGCCATGGCTCACTCCCCGGCCGCGCCGGAGGCCGGGCCCGGCAGCCGCACCACCCACTCGAGCCGCCGCGGCTCCTTGAGGTCGAACGAGATGCCGCCGGGGTGGTCGCTCGCCCGGTAGCGCACGCCGGACAGCGGGTCGACCACCTCCGAGCGCGCCAGCACCTGCGCCGGCCCCTCCCACCGCAGCGTCACCGGCCGCTCCACCCCGCTCCGCACCTCGAACGCCCAGCGCAGCTCCCGCTGCCCCCGCCGGACCGCGAGCGGTCGGAAGTCGGTGGTGTAGTCCCCGGCCCCCGAGCGCCACTCCGGGTGGGGGAAGACCACGGTCAGGTAGTCGTCGGCGAAAGGCCCCATCTCCGGCAGGTCGTTCGCGTCCAGGCCGACGGTCGCGCCCTCGACCATGCCGAGGACGTTGCCGTCGTCGACCCAGGCGCCGGACGCCGCGACCAGCCGCACGAACCAGCCCCGCGGCGGCTGGGCGGAGGCGCGGTCGCCACCGGTCGGCGTGCCGTAGATGCGCAGGGTCACGCCGGAGGCCAGCGCCTCCACCCAGAAGCCGTCCCACGCGGACAGGGTGCCCATCGCCCCGGGCGTCAGGCCGTTGAAGCTCGAGTAGGCGGCGCCGTTCCACCGGTACATGGTCCGGACCATCTTGCCCGCGGCCTCGGCGTCGGCCAGGGTGTGCTCGGCCGCGTCGTACACCACCTTCACGTCCGCCCAGTCGACGGTGAACTCGTACGGGTGGCCGACCATGTTCCAGCCGACCTCGAGGAAGACGTCGAAGAAGGAGCTCACCTGCAGCGCGCCGGTCATGTCGACGAACGTGCCCGGCTCGGACGCCAGCTTCTTGACCCAGTAGCCCTCGCCCTGGGCCAGCGCGGTCGCCGACGGCAGGTAGGTGTTGTCGAGGTACTGCTGGTTGGCCTCGTCCCAGTCGTAGACCCGCCAGTCGGTGCCGTAGACGCCGGTCAGGTCGTCACCGAACAGGCTGGCGACGGTGTCGGCCGGCGCGGCGCCCGGGACCAGGGGCAGGCCGATCTGGTGCCACTGGCCGGCGACCAGGTCGAGCCGGGCGCCGGGGTTGCGCGGCCCGCGCAGGAAGATGTCGCGGCGGAGGTTGGTGTCGCCCGCGACCAGGTTGGTGGCGTCCGACTCGAAGACGACGGAGCGGCCGTCGGCCGAGATCGCGGCGAACAGGCTCTGCGCGGCGGCCTGGGCGCCGCCGGCGGTCAGGCTGACCCGGTCCGTGGTGCGGGTCTGGCGGTCGCGGACGAAGACGTCCACGGCGGCGTTGGTGTCGCTCGCGACCAGGTTCGAGGCGCCGGAGTGGAAGGCCGCGAAGCGGCCGTCGCCGGACAGCGACGCGGCGGTGCTGACGCCGTTGGCCTCGGTGCCGGAGGAGTCGACGCTGACCCGCTCGGTGGTGCCAAGGACGAGGTCGCGGACGAAGATGTCCTGGTAGGTGTTGGTGTCGCCCGCGACCAGGTCCGACGCGAGGGACTGGAACGCCACGAAACGGCCGTCCGCGGAGATCGACGGCGCACCGCTGTCGCCGTTGGCCGGCCCGCCGCCGCTGTCCAAGCTGACCAGGGTCGTGGTGCCGGCCTGGCGGTCGCGGACGAAGATGTCCGCGGCCGAGTTGGTGTCGCCCGCGACCAGGTCGGTGGCCGAGGAGGCGAAGGCGACCCAGCGGCCGTCGGCCGAGATCGCGGCCGCGCTCGAGTCGCTGTTCGGGTTGCCGCCGCCGGTGTCCAGGCTGACCCGCTCGGTGGTGCCGGCGGTGCGGTCGCGGACGAAGATGTCGCCGGCCAGGCCGTCGTCGCCGGCGACCAGGTTCGAGGCGTTGGAGGTGAAGGCGACGAAGCGGCCGTCGGCCGAGATGGCGGCGTCCCAGCTGTCGTCGTTGCCGACGGTCCCGCCCGAGCTCACCGACACGACCTCGGTCGTCCCGGCCGTCCGGTCGCGGACGAAGACGTCCTGCCAACCGTTGCTGTCGCCGGCGACGAGGTTGGTCGCGATCGACTCGAAGGCGACGTAGAGGCCGTCGGCCGAGAGGGCGGGGTCGACGCTCTGGTCGTTCCCCTGGGTCTCGGCCGAGCTGACGCTGGCCCGCTCGGTGGTCGCGCCGACCCGGTCGCGCACGAAGACGTCGGCGACGCCGTTGCTGTCGCCCGTGACCAGGTTGGCCGCGGTCGACTGGAAGGCCACGAACCGGCCGTCGGCCGAGGTCGCGGAAATGGAGCTGGCGCCGGTGGACTGGCTCTCGTCGTCGGCCAGGCTGACCCGGACCGTGGTCTCCTGGGCCGTCACCACCGCCGCCGCCAGCCCGACCAGCAGCATCACCGCACACCACTTCGATCCCGTCATGGCGCCCCCCTCCGGCCGGTGGCCGCAGCTCGCGCCGGCCGGCCCTGTCCCATGGTACTACCGACACCGTCATCCCCGATCACGCCGCTTGCGCCGCGGGGCGGCACGGGTGTACCGTGCGGGCGGCGCCGTGGTCCCCTCCCGGGGGTCGACCTCGCGCCGACCTGAGCTCGCTCGCACGAAGGGAGGAGACCATGCAGGCCAGCGACTTCATCGCCATCGAGGAGCGCTACGGCGCGCACAACTACCACCCGCTCGACGTGGTCATCACCCGCGCCTCCGGGGTGTGGGTGTGGGACGTCGAGGGCCGGCGCTACATGGACTGCCTGGCCGCGTACTCGGCCGTCAACCAGGGCCACTGCCACCCGCGCATCGTCAAGGCGATGGTCGAGCAGGCGTGCCGGGTCGCGCTGACCTCGCGCGCCTTCCGCAACGACCAGCTCGGGCCCCTGTGCCAGCAGGTCTCGGAGCTGACCGGGTACGCCCGCATGCTGCCGATGAACTCGGGCGCCGAGGCGGTCGAGACCGCCCTCAAGATGGCCCGCAAGTGGGGCTACGACCACAAGGGCATCGCGGCCGGCCAGGCCGAGATCCTGGTCTTCGCCGGCAACTTCCACGGCCGCACCACGACCATCGTCGGCTTCTCCACCGAGGGCCTCTACCAGGACGGCTTCGGGCCCTTCACGCCGGGCTTCCGCATCCTCCCCTACGGCGACGCCGCGGCGGTCGAGCAGGCCATGGGCCCCAACGTGGCCGCGGTGCTGGTCGAGCCCATCCAGGGCGAGGCCGGCATCGTCATCCCGCCCGCCGGCTACCTCGCGCGGCTGCGCGAGATCACCGCCGCCCACCGCGCCCTGCTGGTGGTGGACGAGATCCAGTCCGGCCTCGGCCGCACCGGCACGCTGTTCGCCTTCGAGCACGAGGGCATCCGGCCGGACATCGTCATCGTCGGCAAGGCCCTGTCAGGCGGCATGTACCCGGTGTCGGCGGTGCTCGCCGACGACCAGGCGATGGGGGTGTTCTCGCCCGGCTCGCACGGCTCGACGTACGGCGGCAACCCGCTCGCCGCGGCCGTCGCGCGCGAGGCGCTCAAGGTGCTGGTCGAGGAGGGCCTGGTCGAGCGCTCGGCCAGCCTCGGCGACTACCTGCTCGACCTGCTGCGCGGGGTGCGCTCGCCGCACGTCAAGGAGATCCGCGGCAGGGGCCTGTGGATCGGCATCGAGCTCCACCCCGCCGCGGGCGGCGCGCGCCGGTTCTGCGAGGCGCTGGCGGCCGAGGGGCTGCTGTGCAAGGAGACGCACGACCACGTCATCCGCATCGCCCCGCCGCTGGTCATCACCCGCGAGGAGGTCGACTGGGCCTTCGAGCGGATCGCTCGGGTGCTGACCTCGGCGTAGCGGACCTCGTCCCGGCGAGTTTCACCACCACGTCGGTATACTCGTCCCCATGCGACGGCAGGGGCCGCTGACGGTCTTCCACATCCTGGCCACGGCGCTGGTGGTGGTGGTCGTCAACGCCCAGCTGACGTGGTGGATCGTGTACTCGCTGCGGGAGAGCCGCGTCCGCCTGCGGCTGGAGCGGTCGCGGCTGGGCGACGAGAGCGCCCTCCACGCGGAGCGGGTGGCGCTGGCGCTGAGCTCGGCGCGGTCGGGCCTGCTCGCGGCCCTGGCCGAGGGGTCCCAGCCGGGCCGTGACCCGGCGCCGCCGCCCTTCAGCCGCTGGGTCGAGGAGGCCGGCCCCTGCGACGCGGCCTGGCGCCGGCAGGCCGAGACGCTGGCGGCGACCGCGCCCGCCGCCTCCGCCTGCATCGTCGCCGAAGCCCCGGCGGCCTGGGGTCGGGGGCTGCTCGCGACCGGGGAGCAGCTCGAGGTCGTGGCGGCCGGGGAGCAGCGGCCACCTGGGGTCGAGGCGATCGCCGCCGTGCCGTTGCCCCCACCCTTCTCCCAGCTCGAGGTGAGGCCGCGCGCAGACGCCTGGCACGAGATCCTGCGCAGCTACCGGCGCCGCATCGTCATGATGGTCGCCGAGGGCGGGTTCTTCGCCCTGGTCCTGCTCGCCTTCGTCGGCCTGCTCGCCAAGACCCTGCGCCGCGAGGCGGAGCTCGAGCGCCAGCACCGCAACTTCCTCGCCGCCATCACCCACGAGCTGAAGTCGCCGCTGGCGGCAATGCGCCTGTCGCTCGAGACCGTGCTGCGAGGCCGCGCCGACCACGGCGCCTCGGTGCGCTTCCTGGAGAACGCGCTGCAGGACACCGAGCGGCTGCAGAGCCTGGTGCAGAAGGTGCTCGAGGTGACGCGCTACACCGGCACGGTGGCGGGCCTGACCCTGCGGCGCTCGTGCCTGTCGGAGGTGGTCGAGGACGGCCTGGCGAGCTTCAGCCGCCGAGCCACTGCGGCCGGGGCGGACCTCGAGGCCGAGGTGGCGGCGGACGTGTGGGCGGAGCTCGACGAGGAGGCCTTCGCCATCGTCGTCTCCAACCTGCTCGAGAACGCCGTCAAGTACGGCGGCACCATCCCCCGCCTGCGGGTGAGCCTGACCTCGTCCGACGGCCGGGCCATCCTCGACGTGACCGACAACGGCCGCGGCATCACGGCGGAGGACCTGCCGTTCATCTTCGACCGCTTCTACCGCGGCGGCGACGAGATGACCCGCACCACCCAGGGCACGGGTCTCGGCCTGTTCCTGGTGCGCGAGATCGTCAACGCCCACCACGGCACGGTGGAGGTGGCGGCGACCAGCACCGCCGGCACCACCTTCCGCGTCACCCTGGACCGCGCCCAGGTGCTGGAGGAGCCCCCATGAAGAAGCACATCCTGATCGTCGAGGACGAGCAGCACCTGGCCGAGGCGCTGGCCCACAACCTGCAGTTCGAGGGCTACGCCACGACCGTCGCCTACGACGGCGAGGAGGGGCTGCGCCTCGCCCAGACGATCCAGTTCGACCTGGTCGTGCTCGACATCATGATGCCCAAGCTCGACGGGCTGGAGGTCTGCCGCCGGCTGCGCGCGACCGGCAGCCGGGTGCCGGTGCTGTTCCTCACCGCCCGCTCGTCCGACGCCGACCGCCTGCTCGGCCTCAAGGTCGGGGCCGACGACTACGTCGCCAAGCCGTTCCTGCTCGAGGAGCTGATCCTCCGCATCCAGGGCATCTTCCGCCGCCAGGACTGGTACCGCACGCCGCCCGAGCAACAGGAGACCTACCGCTTCGGCTCCAACCAGGTCAACTTCCTGTCCTTCGAGGCCCAGGCCAAGGGCCGCTCCATCGCCCTGACCGAGAAGGAGTGCATGCTGCTGAAGCTGCTCGTGGAGCGCAAGAACCAGGTGGTGTCGCGGGAGGAGATCCTGGAACGGGTGTGGGGCTACCGCTTCTCCACCTCGTCGCGCACCATCGACAACTTCATCGTCCGACTGCGCCGGTACTTCGAGCCCGACCCCAAGAGCCCGGTCTACATCCACTCGGTGCGCGGCGTCGGCTACCGCTTCACCCCGGAGCCGGCGTAGGCGGGGCGCGGGAGACCCGCTCGTGCTCCCGCCCGGCACTCGCGTCCACCGCCTGCTGCTGGCGCTGGCCCTGGTCGGCAACACCCTGGCCTTCGCCGGCGTCGACCCCGCCACCCGCGCGGTCACGGCCGCCATCGCCCTGGCCCTGGCCGTCGACCTGCGCCGCCTGCCGGGGGTGCCGTCGAGCCACCGTCTCGCCGGCGTCGCCCTGGCCGGGCTCGCGGTGGTGCAGCTCCTGCCCCTGCCCGCGGCCGTGCGGCACCTGCTCCAGCCCGGCCTGGCGGGCCTCGTTCGCGCCGGCTGGGCGCCGCTGTCGG
>CAYTJW010000162.1:0-9116 GCA_964438135.1 uncultured Thermoanaerobaculia bacterium | reverse complement strand
GCGGGGGCCGTCGCCGCGGGCGGTGGTCGTCGGTCTCGCGGTGGCGGGCTTCGCGGCCTGGGCGTGGTGGTCGGCGAGCCTGGCCTACGACTTCGCCGACCCGACCGCCCGCGCCTGGCTCGAGCGCGACGCCCCGAGCTACCGGCTCGTGCTCTGCGGGCTGCCCGCCGGCTGGCCGCTCGTCTTCCACGCGCTGCTCTTCCTCGCCGGTGGCATGGGCCTCGGGCACCTGGCGCTGCTGCCGCTGCGCCTGCGCTGGCTGGGCCCGGGGGAGAGGGCGCTGGTGGAGGTCGTGGCCGGGCTCATGGCCTGGAGCTACCTCGCCCTGGCCTTCGGCTCGGCGGGCCTGTTGCGCCCGTCGGTCTTCCGGGTCGCGCTGGCGGCGGGGCTGGCAGGGGCCGTCGTCGGCTGGTCTCGGCTCTGGTTGCGGGCGAGGGCGTGTGGTCGGGGCGACCGCGGGTCGGACCCCGAGACGGGCCGGCCGGGCCGTTTGCCCGTCCTCCTGGGTCTGGGGGCGGCGGCGCTCCTCGGCGCGTTCCTCGTCGTCGCCCTGCTCGGCGCCCTCAGCCCCGAGCTGTACTTCGACGGGCGCTGGTACCACCTGGCCCAGGTCAAGCACTACCTGCAGCGCGGCTGGCTCTACAACATGGTGGCCGAGACGCGCATGGCCGTGGTCGGCCTGCCGGCCTACCACCAGCTCCTGCTCCTGGCCGCCGGGGCGGCCTTCGACCTCCGGGTCGCCAAGCTCCTGCCCTGGTTCGAGGGCCTGATCGCCGTCTTCGGGCTGGTCTGCGTCGGCCGCCACCACCTCTCGAGCCGCCTCACCGGCGTCACCGCGGCCCTGGTCTTCGTCAGCATCCCTCTCGTCAGCTGGTTCATGGCGACCTCGGCCAACGACCTGATGGTCGCCCTGCTGGCCGTGATCTCGATCCACGCCTACCTCCGCTGGCGGGGCGAGCCGGCGGCCTTCGGCTGGCTGGCGGTCCTCGGGGCCGTGGCCGGGTTCGCGGGCGGGGTCAAGCCCTTCGCCCTCGCCTCGCTGCTGGCGTTGCTGCTCGGGGTCGCGGTCGACGCCTGGCGGCGTTCGGCCGCCGGCCGGCGGCTGCGGTTCGTCGCGGCCCGCGTGCTGGTGGTGGTCGGCGCGGCCGTGGCGGCGGTGACGCCATGGCTGGTCCGGAGCTACCTGACGACCGGCAACCCGGTGTTCCCGTTCTTCGACGGGGTCGTGTTCGACTCCCCCTACTGGAACGAGGTCGTGGAGACCCACTACCGTCGGGTGATCGAGTCGTACGGGGTCGAGCAGACCCTCGCCTGGTTCCTGAGCCTGCCCGTGCGGACGGTGACCCGGGCGAACAACCACCGCGCCGTCATCGGCCCGGTCTTGCTGCTGTTCGCGCCGGTGCTGGCGGCGCTGGTGGCCACCGCCCGCGGAGCGGCGGGCGAGGTCGTGCGGCGGCTGTCGGCGTACGCCGCGATCGTGGTGACGCTGTGGTTCGCTGGGGGCCTGCTCGAGACCCGCTACGTCGCCTTCGTCCTGCCGTCGCTCGCTCTGCTGGTCGCCCACGCCGCGGTCGGCCACGACTGGGGCGGCCGTCCGGGCCTGGTGCTGCGGGCCTGCCTCGCCGCTGCGCTCGCGGCCGCGACGGTGTTGAACCTGCACCCGTTCGTGCCCTTCCAGGCCCACGGCACCACCGTCGTCTGCCGGGCGCACCTGCCCTGGGACTACCTCTACCGAGGCGCTCCCGAGGAGAGCCTGACGGTCGCCTACCTGCCCATGGTGGAGTACCTCAACCGCCACCTGAGGCCGGGCGTGGACAAGGTCTACGACGGGACCAAGAGCCACCTGGTCTACTTCTACCTGTACAACGACGTGGAGCTGTTCAACGGCGACGGCTGGGACGGGCCCCGCGGCCTCGGCGAGTGGGACCTGCTGAGCCCCGAGGCGCCCGGCCACTTCGTCCGGGAGGGCATCACCCACCTGGTCGTCGCCAGCGCGCGCTGGCCCGAGCGTCGTCTCCGGGCCAGCGCGCTGTGGCCGGCGCTGCGCGAGGTCTGGCGTTCCCCCGACCACCAGGTGCTGTACCGCTTCGACGCGACCGCGCTGGCGCCGTAGCGCGGCGACGCGAGGCGCGGCCGGGCGCCGCGGCCGGTCGGGAGGGCGGCGCTACTGGAGGTAGCCGAGCGCCCGCAACTGGTCCTCGACCTCGGGCTCGAGGGGCTGCTCGCCGGCGGTGCTGACCGGCTCGTAGCGGTGGGCTTCGAGGCGGCGCTCGAGGGCGGTGCGCTGGCCGGCGAGGTCCAGCCCCCGGTCGGTCGCCTCGAGGTGGTCGACGTCGGCGCGGTAGAGCTCGCTCCGCGGGGTCGGCAGGCCGCTGACGCGGAACGAGACGCAGCGCCGGCGGTCGTGCTCGAGGCTGGCCGGAACGGTGACGCAGGTCGGCGACGAGAGCCGCAGGAGGTGCGAGCGGCCGTCGTCCGGGACCGGCACCTCGACCGGGCTCCACGCGTCCGGGCGGAGCTCGACCGAGAGGACGGCGGCACCGTCCACCTCGACCGCGAGCGAGGCGGGCTCGAGGTAGCTCTGCGCCTCCAGGCGCAGGGCGCCGGGTGGGACCCACCGCCTGAGCGCGCTCGCCACGTCGACCGCCGCCGCGGGCGTGGCCGCCTTCGGCGAGACCAGGTGCAGGAGACCGTCCGGGCCCAGGGCGTACAGGGAGCGCACGCCGGAGATCGAGCGCGAGTAGGCCTCGCCGCCGGTCCCGTCCTCCCCGGTCAGGAGCGGCACCAGGCTGCGGCCGGGCAGGCCGGGCGGGGGGGTGAGGCCGGCCAGGGCGTAGAGGGTCGGGGCGATGTCGACGCTCTGCACGACCTGGCGCACGCGGTGCCCGGGCGGGGCCCCGGGCGCCACGACCAGGAGCGGCACGTGCAGGCTCTCGTGGTAGGTCTGCTCGTGTGCCATGCCGCCGTGCTCGAGGAACTCCTCGCCGTGGTCGGCGGTGACCACGATCGTCACCCCCTCGGCCAGGCCGAGCTCGGCGAGGGCGGCGAAGAACTTCTCCAGCTCGGCGTCGAGGCAGCGGATCTCGGCGTCGTACATGGCCCGGTAGTAGTCGACCACGGCCGGGTCGAGCGGCGCCAGGCCGCTGTTGTGCTCGGTCAGCACGGCGCTGGCCGAGAGCTTGGCGCCGGGCGGGGGGTCGCCCGACCAGAACAGCCCCTTGCACTCGGGCGGCGGGGTGTAGGGGTCGTGGGCGGCGTAGGTGTGGAGGAAGACGAAGAAGCGCTCGCCCGGCTGGAGCGCGGCCAGCGAGCGGAGGCCGCGGGCGAAGACGTGGTCGCGGTGTCGCCACAGGATGTCGCGCACGTCGTTCCACTCGTCGAAGCCGCGGGCGAAGCCGAACCGGCCGCTGACGTAGCCGCCCTCGGTGTGGCCGATGGTGCGGAAGCCGCCGGCGCGGAAGACCTCGGGCAGGGTGCGGATGTCGGGCGCCAGGACCGCGTCCGGCGGGAAGACGTCGTGTTGCTCCGGGTAGAGGCCGGTGAAGATCGACATGTGCGAGGGGAGCGTGCCCGGCAGCTGGACGAAGGCGTGGTCGAAGACCGTGCCGCGGCTGGCGAGGGAGCGCAGGAACGGGGTGGTGTCGCGGCCGTAGCCGTACAGGCTGAGGTGCTGGGCAGAGACGGTGTCGAGGGAGATGAGGACCACGCCCCGGCCCAGGGTCGGCGGCGGCGGGGCTCCCGGGCCGGCGGCGCAGGCGGCTGCGCCGGGCAGGAGCAGGACGAGCAGGGCGAGCCGGCCAGGCCTCGACACGCGCCGATTCTCGCCCGCATCGGACACGGGGTCAAGGCGAGCGATCGGGGAGGGGGGTTGACCGCCGACGCCGCTGGCCGTGGACAGGCTCGGGCGGAATCGATAGCATCCAGGTCGGATGGCCGACCCCCCGGAGGTGGGTCGGGCAGGAGGTTCGGGTGTCGGCAGGAGGTCCCGTCTGCGTCATCGGTGCCGGGGTCGCCGGCCTGTGCGCGGCCCTCGACCTGGGGCGCGCCGGCGGCCGCGTGGTGGTGCTCGAGGCCGCTCCCGAGGCGGGCGGCCTGGCCAGCTCGGTGACCGTCGCGGGGCAGCCGGTGGAGCGCTTCTACCACTTCGTCTGCCGCGGCGACGCGGATCTGGTCCAGCTGGCGGGCGAGCTCGGCATCGGTCACCGCCTGCACTGGCGGCGGACCGTCACCAGCAGCGTCTACCAGGGCCGCCTGTACCCCTTCGGCTCGCCTCTCGACCTGCTCCGCTTCGACCCCGTGCCGCCGCTCGAGCGCCTCCGTTTCGGCCTCAACGTACTCGCCAGCCGCTACCGCCGGTCGTGGCTCGAGCTCGACCGCCAGCCGGCGCACGCCTGGCTGCGGCGGCAGGTCGGCGCGCGGGCCTACGAGGTGATCTGGGAGCCGCTGCTGCGCATCAAGTTCGGCGACGCCTGCGAGAGCGTGTCGGCGGCCTGGATCTGGCATCGCATCAACCGCGTCGCGGCCTCTCGCCGGTGGCCGTGGGGGGGGGAACGCCTCGGTTTCTTCGAGCGGGGCTCGGCGGCGGTGGTCGATGCCCTGCTCCACCACCTCCGCCGACTGCCGGGGGTCGAGGTGCGGACCGGCGCCGGGGTGGAGGCGGTGTCGGTTGCCGACGGCCGGGTGGAGGGGGTCGTGCTGACCGGGGGCGAGGGGATCGCCTGTCGGGCCGTCGTGTCCACGGTCGCCCTCCCGACCCTGCTGCGGATGGTCCCCGGCCTCGACTCGGCCTACCGCGACCGACTCGCCCGGATTCGATACCTGGGGGTGGTGTGCGGCCTGCTGCGCCTCCGCCGGCCGCTCACATCGAGCTTCTGGGTCAACGTCAACGACGATCGCACACCGTACAACGGCGTCATCGAGATCACCAACCTGAACCGCCACCTCGACCTCGGCGGCGGCGCCCTGGTCTACGTGCCGTACTACCGGGAGGCCAGCCACGAGCGCTTCGGCTTCGACGACGAGAGGCTCCTGGCCGAGTACGAGACCTGCCTGAAGTGCGTCAACCCGGCTTTTGACCGCTCCTGGGTCGAGGAGGCGGTGATCTCCCGCGCCGACCACGCCCAGGCCATCTGCACGGTCGGCTTCGCCGCCGAGGTGCCCGACCACCGCAGCCCGGTGCGGGGCCTCTACCTGACCGACTCGACTCAGTTCTACCCCGAGGACCGGACCCTGAGCGCCGCCGTCCGCCTCGGCCGGCGGGTGGCGCGCATGGTGGTCGAGGACGGTGGCCGTGGCTGAGGTCGCGCCGGTCGGGAGGGCCGCGTCGCCGGAGGAGCGGGCGGCCGCGCCGGTGGCGCTGCTGCGCACCGCCGCCGACCGCGACCGCGTCCTGGCCGACGTCCGCCGGGCGATGGAGCTGGCGCGCTGGCGCCAGTACCTCAGCCCGGGCGCCGACGTCGCCCTCAAGCCCAACCTCGGCTGGGACAAGCTGATCCCGGGCGCGATCTCGGCGCCGTGGGTGGTCGAGGGGGTGGTGCTGGCGATCAGGGAGCACGTCGGTGCGCTGTTCCTGGTCGAGTCCGACCAGGTTGTGATGGACGTCGAGCGGGCGCTGCGCCTGACCGGCCTGGACGAGGTCTGCCGGCGCCACGGCGTGACCTGGTGCAACATGTCGCGCGGCATCCAGGTGCGGGTCCGCGACGACCGCCGGCTGGTGCTGCGCGACGTCAACCTGCCCGAGCTGCTGACCCGCACCCAGCTCGTCACCATGCCGGTGCTCAAGACCCACAACAAGACCACCGTCACCGGCGCCCTCAAGAACCAGTGGGGCTGCCTCGAGACCCTCCGCCACAGCTTCCACCTCGTGCTCGACGACGCCATCGCCGACGTCAACGCCCTGCTCCAGCCTCGCTTCGCGGTCATGGACGGCACGGTCGGCCTGGAGGGGAACGGGCCCAAGTCGGGCCGGCCGCGCGAGGCCAACCTGGTCCTCGCCTCGGCCAACCTGGTCGGCCTCGACGCGGTGGCGGCCCGGCTCATGGGCTTCGACCCGGCCGGCATCCGCCACCTCGCCACCTGTGCCGCGGCCGGGCTCGGGTCGGCGAGCGGGCCGGTGGTGGTGGGGGAGGAGGTCGAGGCGGTCCAGCAGCGCTTCCGGCCGGCCCGGCACAACCCGGTGTCGTGGCTGGAGCTGCTGCTGCGGCGGTCGCTGGTGCGGCGGCTGGCGTTCGACACCCCTGTCTTCCGGCTGATGTGCTGGGGCGCCCGCCGTTACTACGACCTGTGGGACGCGACCGCGGGCCGCCGCCGCCGGCGCCGTTTCCTGGCCGCCTCGCCCTACGCGGCGCAGTGGCCGGCGGCTCGCCCGCGGCGCGGGCCGACGGGAGCCGGGGGTTGAGCCCGGCGGTGCTCGAGCGGGCGCGGCGAGCCCTGCCAGCGCCCCTCCTCGCCGTGGTCCTGGTCCGAGCCCTGTTCCTGCTCACCTACCCGCTCAACCTGATGAAGACCGACGGCCGCGACTACCTGGACATGCTGGTCACCGGCGCGCCGAGCCTGATCCACGCCCCCGGCTACCCGTTCCTGATCGGCCTGCCGTTCCGCAACCCCTTCGGCCGCCTCCTGGTGGAGCTCCACCCGGCCGTGTTCCACTACCTGCTCTGCGCCAGCCAGCACGCGGTGGCCGTGGTCTGTCTCGCCCTCGCCTGGAGGGTCGCGGCCGAGGTCTTCGGCCGGTTGCCGGCGGCGCTCTTCGTGCTGGCCTACGGCCTCTCCTACCAGGCGCTCGACGTCACCTCGGCGTCGACGCCGGAGTGGCTGCAGGGGAGCCTGGTGATGCTCGAGGTGGTGCTGCTGTACCGCGCCTGGCAGGCCGAGGGGCGGCGCAAGCTCCTGCTGTGGGCGGTCGCCGGCCTGGTCTTCGGCTGGCTCTACCTGGTCAAGTTCAACAGCGTGGCGATGGGCTGGATACCGGCCGCCGCGGCGGTGGCGGAGGTGCGGCGGTCGCGCCGCGCGGTGGTCGGCGTCGCGCTGGCGGGCCTGGTGGCGGTCGCGACCTACGGGGTGTTCCTGGCCGCCGTCCACCGGCCCGCCACTGGCAGCTGGGCGATCACCCTCGACAAGTCCTGGGTGCTGCTCGACCGCCTGCGTTTCTTCGCCCCCGACGACACGATGTCGCCGGCGACGGGTGAGGCCACCGCCCGCCTGCTCGCGCTCAACAGCGTCCTGCCGTGGCCCGAGGACATGCGTGCCTGGCGGCACGTGGACTTCGTGCCGCCCGATGTGCGGGCGCCCTACCGAGCGCGTTGGGGGTACCTGCTGACCGCCGACCGGGCAGAGGTCGGCGCCGTTCTCGCCGGCGTCACCGTCCCGCGGCCGTACGACTTCAAGCGTGCCTTCCTGCCGGTCGCGACCTGGATCGGCCTCGACGAGAGCAACGACCTCGGCGTGGCCGTGTTCCTGGAGCACGTCCGCGCCTACCCGGGCCGCTACCTCGCCAGCGTCGGCCAGCTGACCTGGCGAGCCCTGACGGTGCCCAAGGAGCACTGGATGTACCCGCTCGGCCTCGACCGGTCGGACGGTCGGCCGCTGGCGGCGGGTTTCCTGAGGCTGCCGGCGGGGCGTCGGCCGGGGGTCGAGTACCGTTTCCTCGAGCCGGTCGTGTGGCTGCCCGGGGTGCGCCTCTTCACCCTCCTGTACCGCCTGCAGCGCCTCCCGCCGCCGGTGCTGGTGAGCCTGCTGATCGCGGCCGGCGCGGCGGCGGTCGCAGTCGGGTGCTGGCGTCGCCGCCGCCTCGACCGGGCCGGGGCCTGGTACCTGGTGGGCGCGGCCGGGGTGCTGGCGTTCGTGGTCTTTTCCAACATGGTCTTCCACTTCCGCTGGAAGGAGGTGCACCCGGTGCTGCCAGTGGTGTGCGCCCTCCTCGGCGCCAGCGTGGGCCGGCTGGTGGCGCCCGGCGTCACGGCCTGGGCGAGGTGGCGGGAACGCCGCCCGGCAGCCCCGAGCCCTGCCCGCTCGCCTGACGCCGGGGCGGGCGGTCCGGGGTAGCCGACAGCCGACGGGTGACGGCTCCCTACCGCACCCGCTCGACCCGCACCACCGTCATCCCGCCGCACTCGATGGCCGGTCGCCCCTCGAAGCGTTCCAGGTCGACCCGCGTCAGGCCGGTCTGGGGGGTGAACCAGCGCCAGAAGCCCTGGCGGTAGCCGCGCGGGTCGGGCATGTAGACGGCTCCGCCGGCGGCGAGGGTGCCCTCGACCTGGGCGCGCAACCGGGCGAACAGCAGGCGGGGGTCGCCCGCGCCGTCGGTCTCGCCCACCACCGACACCACCCGGGCGCGGTGGAAGTATCGCAGGGGGGAGACCATCCTCCAGTCGATGGCGACGAACAGGTCGCCGTCCGCCATGTGGGAGCCGACACACGCGGCCCGCTCCAAATCCAGCGGTGGCCGGGTCCGCCGCGGCCAGGTGCGGGTGGCGAAGGTCGCCGTCGCCGTCACCGCCATGCACAGGGCGGCGACGCCGAGCACCAGCCGGGGCCGCGCCGCGCGCGCCCAGACCACGGCCAGGCCGGCGGCCAGGAACAGGTTCAGGACCGCAAACCACTTCGGCTGGTAGGGCTCCCACCAGACCACGAACAGCGCCAGCGAGGCGTGGGCCGCGGCCACCCAGCCCAGCCCGGCCAGCCGCTGGCGCCGCCCCGAGCCGGCCAGCAGGGCCGCCAGGCTGGCAACGGCGAGGACCAGGAGGGCCGCCAGCGCCACCCGGCCGAGGATCGCCTCCACGCCGCGCAGGCCCTGGAGGAGCTCGCCCGGGCGAGTGGCCGGGTTGACCGGAGCCAGGCTGGCAACGGCGCTCCCCAGGGCGGACAGGAGCCTGTCGAGCCCCCAGCGGCCCCACTGCGGCAGGTGGACGCCGGCGTAGCCGGTGACCCAGCCGAGCACCTCGGCGGGGCTGCGGTGGCCGAGCACGGCGACGCCGACGCCGAGGTAGACCGCGCCGGCCGATCCCAGGCTCACCGCGGCGAGGACCGCGGCGACCGCGAGACGGTGGCGGGGCGGGCGGCCGCGGTCGAGGGAGGCGACGCCGCCGGCGAACGCCGGCACGAGCAGGACGCAGGCC
>CAYTJW010000161.1:0-9129 GCA_964438135.1 uncultured Thermoanaerobaculia bacterium | reverse complement strand
ACGACCCGGAGGTGACCATGCCGACCGCCACGGTCAGCCCCACCGCTGCTCGCTGTCGCTGCTCGCTGTCGCTGCTCGCTGTCGCTGCCCGCTGTCGCTGCCCGCTGTCGCTGCCCCCTGCCGCTGTCCCTGTCCCCTGTCCCTGCCGCCGCCCCCTGTCGCTGCCCCTGGGGTGACATCGGCCCGGCTGCCTCCCTGACGCCACCCCGACCCCCGTCACCGCTGCCTCAGCGTGGGGTGAGAGCCTGCCGCTACCCGTCGCAGGTCCCTCTCCGCCAGAGGCGCTGCGACATCGCAACGACCTCAGCCGGTCCGGGCACGGGCTCAGGGGGCGCCCGGACCGAACGGGGGCGGGCGGCGGAGGATATACTGAGGCGTTGGACCGCGAGGGGAGGTGCCATGAGCGAGCGGTTCCGGCTGTCGGTGCACCCCGGGAGCTTCGCCGTCTGCCAGCTCGCGCCGGGCGCGAGCGTGCCGGTCTGGGCGCTGGCGGCGTCGTTCTGCTCGGTCACCCGGACCCCGACCGAGCTGTCGATCGTGTGCCTGGAGTCGGCGGTGCCCGGCGAGGCGGTCGCCGACCGCGGCTGGCGGTTGCTGTCGGTCGAGGGCCGCGTCGACCTGTCGCTGGTCGGCCTGCTGGCGGGTCTCACCGGCACCCTGGCGCGGGCCGGGATCAGCGTCTTCGCCCTCTCGACCTACGACACCGACCACCTCCTGGTGCGGGCCGACGACGTCGCCGGGGCGACCCGCGCCCTGGTCGCGGCCGGCTACGGGGTGGTGGGAGAGGGTCGGACCTGAGCGGCGGAGAGAGACAGCGAGGGGACGCGGCGGGCCGCGTCCCCTCCGCTCGGTCGGGACGAGGCGGTCAGCGCCGCGGCAGCAGGCCGAGGCGCTGGAACGCGGGCAGCAGCGGCTGCAGTCGGTCGGCGTGGCGAACGAGCTCGAGCTTGCGCCCCTGCTCCTCGTCGAGCAGCGCCTCGAAGCCCTCGACGTAGGCCTGCACGACCCCCTGGAGCTGCCCCTCGAGGTCCCGGCGCTGGACCACCAGCTCGCCCACCTGGTCGAGCGGCGGTTCGGCCTGGTCGAGCAGCGCCCGCAGCGCCTCCTCGACCTCGCCCACCTCGGCGCGCAGCGGCTCGACGGCCTGGTCGCGGCCGACCAGCAGCTCGTCCCAGGCCGCGACCTGCTCCGGGCTCAGCGCCAGGAACTCGGCCACGACCTCCCGGCCGCGCTCGGGCGGCGGCGGCACCTGGGCGGCGATTGGCATGGTCAGGACCAGGGCGACCGCGACGGCAACAGCGACGACCAGCTTCCTCATGACCCATCCTCCGATCCGTGTCGATCCCGCCCGCGTGACGCCCGGGCCGTTGTCGCGGGTTGGACGGCGGCGGCATGGGGAGGGTTGACAGGCGGGGGAGCGGGCCTCGGCCCGGGCCGAGGTGGGCGACGCCGGGGCGGGGTATGCTGCCGGGGATGGGCGAGGGGCGCGAGAGCATCGGCCACGACCACCCCGGCGCGGCGCCGGAGCCCGCCGTCGGCCGGGTCGCGCTGGTGGTCACGGCGGTGGTCGTCGCCGCGGTGCACGCGGCGCTGTGGTGGCTGTACTGGGTGCCGGCGCCGAAGGCCCTGTGGGGGGACGAGAACCGCTACCTGGAGGCGGCGGAGAGGCTGCTGGCCGGCGACCCGGGCTGGGCCCCCGGCCTCCTCTGGCCCCCCCTCTACCCGCGCTTCCTGGCCGGCTCCCTGGCCCTGGCGGGCGGTCACCTGGCCGGTGTCCTGGTCGTCCAGACGCTGCTCCTGGCGTGCTGCGCGGCGGTGCTGCACGACCTGGTGCGGCGGCTGAGCGGCTCGGCCACCGCGGCGCTGGCCGCCGCCGCGCTGACCGTCGGCTACCCGCCGCTGGCGTCGTTCGCCCACTACCTGTGGCCGGAGGTCCTGCACCTGCTCCTGTTCCTGGTCGTGCTGTGGGTGCTGGTGGCGCGGCCGGGGAGCACGGCCTGGGCCGCCCTGGCCGGTCTCGCCCTCGGTCTGGCCCTGCTCTGCAAGAGCCTGCTGCTGCCGTTCGTGCCGATCCTGCTCGGTGCCGCGGCGCTCGGGCCCGGGCTGCGGGTCGACCCGGTGGTGGCGCCGCGGCTGGTCCTGGTGGCCGCGGTGGCGGCGTCGACCGTGGCGCCGACCGTGGTGGGCAACTTGCGGCGGGACGGCGTCCTCACCGTCGCCGACAGCTCGACCTTCAACCTCTGGGTGGCGTTGAACGAGGTCTCGCACCGCCCGTTCTCGAGCGACGTCGCCCACCATGCCTACCAGGAGTTCGTGCGCTCGGCGCCGACCTTCGCCGAGCGCAACCGGGTCCTCCGCCAGCGCATCCGCCGCCTGGTGGCGGAGCGGGGCGTGCTCCGGGTCGCGCTCGGCCAGCTCGCTCGCCAGCCCTTCCTGCTGCTGGACAAGGACTCCTACCTGACCGAGCAGCTCCCGGGCGGCTTCGCCCCGTCCCAGCGCGACGGCTACGTCCGCGCCGGACCGGCCCTGGCCGCGGCGGTGCGGTGGGCCTGCTACGCGAGCTACGGCGCGCTCCTGGTGGCGGGGCCGATCGGCCTGGCGTGCTGGCGCTTCCCGGCTCGCCGCTGGCTGCGGCTGCTGCTGCTGTTCGTGGGGTACAACCTGGCCCTGTTCCTCTGTCTGCACGCGAAGACCCGCTACCAGGTGCAGCTGCTGCCGGTGCTCTTCCTCGGCGCCTCGTGCAGCGTCGCCTGGCTGCGGCTCGGGCGGCTGGCGCCGGCTCGCCGCCTCGGCCCCGGGGCGTGGGTGGCCTGCCTGGGCGCGGTCGCGCTGCTCCTGTTCCTGGCCTTCGGCGGCCCGCTGGTGCCAGCACGGTATACTCTCCTTCCCTGAGCGAGGGGGGAGGGCGCGTGAGGGGAGCCGCGACATGCCTGATCGCCTCGAGCCTGGCCGCCGTGACCCTGCCGGCGGCGGACGAGGCCCCACGAGTCAAGCTCTACCTGGAGGAGCCCGGCATCTACCGGGTGACCCACGAGGAGCTGGTCGCGGCCGGGCTCCCGGCCGGCCCGTGGCCGAGCGCGCGGGTCGGGGTGGAGAGCTTCGGCGAGCCGGTGCCCTGCCACGTCGACGACGGCGGCGACGGCCAGCTCGGTCCGGGCGACGCCGTCGAGCTGGTCGGCCAGCGCCTGCGCGGCGAGTACTCCTACCTGGACGAGTACTCCCGATTCAACTGCTACACCCTGCGCTTCGACCTCGAGCGCCCGGCGCGGACCCGCCCGCTCGAGCTCGCGCGGGGAGACCAGGCTGCGACCCCGGCCCCGCTGCGCTCCAGCTACCACCTCGAGCGCGACCTGCTCATGCTGCGCTTCGCCGAGAGGCCGAACCGACTCGAGGAGTCGTGGTACTGGGCCAAGCTGACCCAGCAGGACAAGGAGCCCTTCGAGCAGGTGCTCGACCTGCGCGACCTCGAGCACCGTGGCCTGGCGGCGGACGCCATCGCCGCCGCGCTGAGCGAGGCGACGGGAGCCGCCGGCGCCAGCTGGCAGACCGCGGACGAGCTGCGCAGCGAGGTCCGGGGGGCCTTCGCGACCACCGGCTCGGCCACCCTGACCCTCGACCTGCGCGGCTGGTCGACGCCCCGCTTCAAGGGCAGCCGCGACATCAGGGACCACGAGGTGGAGGTGCTCGTCAACGGCGCCCGGGTGGCGGTCGAGAGCTGGGACGGCAAGGAGCCGCACCGCGTCACCCTCGACCTGCCCACGTCCGCGCTGGTGGTCGGCGACAACCGGCTCAACCTGAGGGTGCCGACCCGGAGCTCGGGCGGCAGCGCGCCCGAGACCCTGATCGACGTCGTCATGCTGAACTGGGTCGAGATCTCCTACCCGCTGTCGGGTGAGGTCGCCGCCGGGCAGGTGCCGCTGGAGGTCGCCGCCGGGCGGGGGGGGCTGGTGAGACTGACCGCGCCGACGGCGCGCGAGCTGGTGGTGGCGTCGAGCGATGGCTGGCGGTTGACCGCGCCCGTCGGCCCGGACCTGCCGCTGGCCTTCGTCGCGCCCGCCGGGGGGCGCGAGCTGTGGGTTGCCGGGCGGGGGGAGCTGAGGCGGGTGGACGAGGTGGTGCTGGACCGCCCGTCGGCCCTCCGCTCCACCGAGCGGCAGGCGGACTACCTGGTGATCGCTCACCGCAGCCTGGTCGAGGCGGTCGCGCCGCTGGTCGAGATGCACCGGCGCCGTGGCCTCGAGGTGGCCGTGGTCGACGTCCAGGACGTGTTCGACGAGTTCAACCACGGGGTCGTCAACCCCCGCGCCATCCACGATTTCGTGTCCCACGCCTACCACCGCTGGGAGCGGCCGGCGCCGCGCTTCGTGCTGCTGGTCGGGGACGCGAGCTGGGACTACAAGAACCCGCTCGCCGACGACGAGCGGTACGCGGACTGGACCTACCGCCCCAACGAGACCTCGTGGTTCATCAAGAACGCCAGCACCCCCTACGCCGAGGGCGCGATCCCCAACCAGCGAAACCTGGTGCCGACCTGGCCCTACGGCACCCACCAGGGCCACGCCGCCAGCGACACCTGGTTCGCCTGCGTCGACGGCGACGACGAGCTGCCGGACCTGGCCATCGGCCGGCTGCCGGTGGTCACGCCCGAGGAGGTCGCGGCGATCGTCGACAAGACCGTCGCCTTCGTCGAGCAGCCGGAGCTGGGGCCCTGGCGGCGCGACATGCTCTTCATCGCCAACGAGAGCGTCGGTTTCCAGGGGCGCACCGACGCTCTGGTCGACGAGGTCGAGCGGCGGGGGTTCGTGGCCGACAAGCTGTACCCCAGCGCCTCCGAAGCGGTGACCGCGGAGCACAGCCAGCGGATCGTGCGGGCGCTCGACCGGGGCGTGGGCCTGATCCACTTCATCGGCCACGGCGGCCGCTACATCTGGCGCACCGGCCCGCCCGACCTGAAGCTGAACCGGGACCTCTTCACCCTCGACCACCTCGACGCGCTCGTCCCCACCCGCCGCCTGGCCGTGGTCCTCAGCCTGACCTGCTACTCGGCCCCGTTCGACCACCCCTCGGCCGACTCCATCGGCGAGAAGCTCCTGCGCCTGGCCGGGCGCGGCGCGGTGGCGGTGTTCGCCGCCTCGTGGCGCAACAGCCCGTCGCCGACCATGGGGCGGGTGCTGGTGGAGGAGCTGACGCGGCCGGGGGCGACCATCGGCGAGGCGGTGATGCGGGCGAAGCGGGTCTACCGGGACCCCATCCTGGTCCAGACCTACAACCTGCTCGGCGACCCGGCGGTGCCGGTCGGGGCGCCGCGGACCGTCGCCCTCGAGGTCGCGACCTCGCCGCGGCGGACGGTGGTGCGGGGGGTCGCCGACGCGCCGATCCGGTCCGGGCGGGCGCTGGTGGAGTGGCTCGGCCGGGACGGGCGGGTGCTGTTCTCCGAGGAGGTCGAGCTGCGCGGGCCCCGTTTCGTGGAAGGCGTGGTCCCGGCGCAGCTCGAGCCCGGCCAGAGCCCGGCCGCGGTGCGGACCTACCTGTGGTCGCCCGAGCTCGGCTGGGACGCGGTGGGCTGGGCCGAGGTGCCGGCCACCGACGAGCCGGCCGCGCCCGACGGCGCGGCCGGGGGCGCGCCGCCCGTCGAGCGACGGGCCGTCGCGTCGGGAGGAACCCCATGACGTCTCGCCTGCTGCTGGTCCCTGTCCTGCTGTCCGTTGCCGGTCTCGTCCTGGGGGGGGAGGCGCCGCCGCCGACGCCCGCCCCGGGGGCCGCGGCGGAGCCGACGCCCGACGGCGGGTACAAGAACACGCTCCGCTGGACCACCGCGAGCGAGGTCGACAACTTCGGCTTCGACGTCTACCGGTCGACCGCCGAGGAAGGCCCCTTCGAACGCATCACCGCCGAGCCGATCCCCGGCGCCGGCACCGTCGACGAGCCCCAGAGCTACGTCTTCCTCGACCACGCCATCGACCCGGAGCAGGGCTACTACTACTACATCGAGAGCATCTCGGTCGACGGCGTGCGCGAGAAGTTCAGCCCGGTCACCTTCGTCGCCGCGAAGAAGCCGGCGCCCGGCCCGCCGCCGGCGACGCCGGAGGCCGAAGCGGCCCCCGGGTCCTGACCCGTCTCGCCCGTCCTCCGGCGGGCGCCGGCCGGCTCACGGGGCGTCGGGCGGCTCGACGTGGATCACGACCCGGGCGAGCTGCGGGCAGCGCTCGCGCAGGGACAGCTCCAGCGCCTCGGTGAGCCGGTGGGCCTCGGCGATGGGGGCGTCGGCGTCCATGGCCCAGTGGCAGGCGAGGTGGAGCTCGCCGCCGACCCGGCTCAGGCTCACCTCGTGGGCCGGCCGGGCCAGGCCGTGCCGTCGCCCCACTGCCTCCAGGTGGGCGACGACCTCGGCCAGCTCGGTCGTGCCGGCCTCGACCGGCTGCGCCGGATCCGTCGCCGGCTCGATGTGGGTGACCACGCTCGTCACCTCGGGCAGGGCGGCCTGCAGCGCCACCTCGAGGTCGGTCGCCTGGCGGTGGGCCTCCGCCACCGACAGCTCGCCCGGCACCTCGACGTGCAGCTCGAGCGACAGCTGGTCGCGGCCGCGGGCGAGGTGCAGGCTGTGGGTGGCGAGGCCGAGGCCGCTGGCGACCCGTCGCGCCACGGCCGGGATGGGCTCGCCACCGGCTGCCGCGGGCCCTTCGTCCGGCTCGACGTGCACCACCACGTCGGCGCCGGGGAGCAGCCGCCGCACGGCACTCTCCGCCTCGTCGGCGATGCGGTGGCCCCGCTCGAGGCTCGCGCCCGGCTCGACCCGCAGGGTGCAGTCGACGAAGCTCTCGGGCCCGCTGCGGCGAACCCTGACCCGCGACACGGCGCGCACGCCGTCGACCCGCAGCGCGGCCGCGAGACGCTCGCGCAGCCCTCGCGGCACCTCGTCGAGCAGGTCGCCGACCGAGCGCCGCCCGAGCCGCAGGCTGACCCAGATCACGATCACCGCCACCACCAGGGCGGCGACCGCGTCGGCCTTGGCCAGCCAGGCGGTGCGCAGCTCGGCGGCCAGCCAGACGAAGCCGAGGCCGACCAGGACCACCGAGGACGACCAGACGTCGGTGGAGAAGTGGAGGGCGTCCGCCTCCAGCGCCTGGCTGCCGGTCTTGCGCGCGACCCGGAGCAGGGCGCGGGACCGCCCGACGTCGACCACGATCGAGACGCCGATGACCGCGAACGCCCACAGGGTGGCCTCGACCTCGACCTGGTGGAAGAGGAGGCGGCGCACCCCCTCGTAGACGATCCAGGCGCAGGTCGCGAGCAGCAGCGCGGTCTCGGCCAGGGCCGACAGGTTCTCGACCTTGGCGTGGCCGTAGGGGTGCTCGCCGTCGGCCGGCCGGGCCGCGGCCCGCACCGCCAGCAGGGTGATGACCGCCGCGACCAGGTCGAGCGCGGAGTGGGCGGCCTCGGCGAGGAGGCCGAGGCTGCCGGTCGCCAGGCCGACGACCGTCTTCATGGCGGTGAGCGCCACCGCCGCCACCACCGAGGTCAGGGCGACCGCGCTCTTCTCGCCCTCCACCGAGGTGCCGTCGGTGGCGACCGTGCCGGGGGGGGTGGCGCTGTCGAGCATGGGGCGACGGGCTCAGGGCGGCGGGGCAGGGGTGAGCGGCGGCATGGCCCGGTAGCCGCACACCAGGCGACGCCAGTAGGGCTCGAAGGGTGAGAGGTTGGTGCCCTTGCTGCACTGGGCGTGGTAGAAGGCGTCCCTCCCGTCGACGATGCCGCAGTGGTGCAGGTTGTCGAAGAAGACCACGGTCCCGTGGTCGAGCTCCCGCCCCGGGTCGACCCTGGGCAGGCACAGGTAGAGCTTGCGGGCGGTGGTGCGCTTGAGGAGGATGCCGCGGTCGGCCATGACCCGCCAGACGAAGCCGGAGCAGTCGAAGCTCTTGAGCCCCGAGGCGCCCCACGAGTAGGGCCGTCCGAGGTGGCGCTCGATGATCGGGCGCAGGCTGTCGGCCGCCGGGCCCGGGCTGGCGGGCGGCTCCTGGGCGGCGGCCAGGCCCGTGACCAGCAGCAGGGCCGCGGCCAGCCGCCTCACTTGATCGCGCTCCCGAGCAGCAGCCCCAGGCCGACGAACAGGCCGGCGAGGAAGATCGCGACCGAGCGGTTGTCGGCGCGGAGCTGGTCGGAGAAGTGCACGCCCGGGGTCAGCCAGTCGAAGATCTTGAAGGCGACGACGAAGCCGACCAGGCCCACCGACAGCGAGATCAGGATCGACAGCAGGTAGTTGAGGAGATCCATGGTCCTCCCTCGGGGCGCGCGCCCGGGCCGCCCGGTCTCGATTGTAGCGGGATCGGGTCGGGGGGGCGAGCAGCAGTCAGCCCCGCCACCCTCCGGCCCGGGCGGGTCGGCTCACAGGCGGATGCGGCCGCCGACCGCGAGCAGGCCGGCCACGGCCATGGCGACCGGCCAGAACACCACCGTCAGGCAGCAGGGCGGGTCGACCTGGAGCAGGCTCAGGGCCAGGGTGCCGACGACCGGCAGGGCCGAGGTGGCGAGGGCCATGCGGAAGGCCGCGCCGAAGGCGGCGAGCACCGGGCGGCGGAGCAGGAAGAGCAGCGTCCCCGCCATCAGCGCGTAGAGCGGGCAGAGGATGGCGTTGCCGATCACGCTCCCGACCAGGACCAGGGCGAGCGTGCCCAGCCCCAGCCACACCCCCCAGCGGTCGGCGAAGCCGCGGAACCAGGCGCCGTCGACCCGCACCGGGCCCGGCCCGAGCAGGGGCTCGAGCTGCGCCAGCGACACCGACTGCTGGGGGCCGAAGGCCTGCTGGCGGAGGACGACGTCGCGGCGGACGATGACCCACTCCGGCGTGGGCATGTCGCCGGGCTGGAAGGTCTCGCCCGGGTCGACCAGCAAGGTGGTGCTCGCGTCGGAGATCCGGGGCAGGCGGGGGCCCTCGACCCGCACCTGGCCGCGCTCGTAGACCACCGGGTCGAAGCGCGAGTCGTAGGTCGCCCCGGCCGAGCGGATCGCGGGCCCGACCTGCAGCCCGCGCACGGCGCCGAGCGCCAGCCCGGCCAGGAGGGCGAGCAGCAGCAACGGGCCGATCACCCAGCCGGCGCCGCGCGTGGCCGCCTGCCGCCACAGCTCGGGCGA
>CAYTJW010000160.1:0-9175 GCA_964438135.1 uncultured Thermoanaerobaculia bacterium | reverse complement strand
ACCCCAGCCCCCTGCGCTGCCGTCCAACCCGCGAATCGCTCAGGTTAGGTGGAACATGCTTCGGATACGGGTCACCAGCGCGACGCAGTCGATGCACCGAACCTGCATCCTCGGCGCTCCCGGATCGGGAAAGAGCAGTCTGATCCTGGCGCTCACGAACGACCTCTGCAACCCCAAACCAGTCGTCGGGGCGCAGACCGATGCGACCGACTGGAGTCAAGAGCACTTCGTTCCGCCGTGGCACGTGCATGGTGACATGGCGTTCATCGATGGGCCCGGACACGGAACCCGAATTCATCCTCCGAAGAGTTTCCGGTGGCTTCCACTGTGGCATTTCGATCGGCTGCTGTTCGTCGTCAGCGGCAAGATACTGGAAAACGACGAAATCCTGTGGCACGGGCTGTTGCACCTTCGGCGCCATGCGCCCAATGCTAAGTTGAGGGTGGTGCGCAACATGGCAGATACGCTGCGTGACGAGGATCAAAGATCGCGGGTCGTGGCCGACGTGACGCGACGCCTCGCCAAAGGGGATGCACCAGTGGTCCTCACGAGCGCAACAGACGGCATCGGCTTAGGCGAGTGCCTCGCGTGGATCAAGCAGCCCTGAGACATGTCATGCCTTTGTCGCGCGAGCCTCTGCCAGTCCGGTGCCAGGCCCAACACCATGTGCAAACCCGCTGACTGCCGTGCCCGATGCGGATGGAACGGCGCTGCCTGCCGCGTCGGGAATGACCGCCGCGGAGCCGCTCAGCCGGAGGGCAGTGCCGTGCTGGTTTGCGCCAATGCGACCAGGGGCCGGTGCCACGGCCGGCGGCTGGCCCGGGAGTGTCTCCCCCTGAGGTTCCTCCAGGCGTGGCGAGCCGGCGCGGGGCGAGGGGCGTGGCAGCCGGCTCGATGGCGACCGGCCCGATCGCCTGCGTCTCAGGACGGCGCCCCGAGCTGGAGAGCGAACGCGATGATCTCGCCTCGACCCCGCACGGTGGGACCAACCTCGACCGGCTGCTACCCTTGCATGGGCCGGGTGAAGCGTGATGCTCGAGCACGTCCGTCTTCGCGGCGTGGCCCCGGGGCCCAGTTGGAGCTCGGCCCGATCCGCCTGCCTCGCCGCGACGCCGAGCTGCTCGCCGGGGCGATCGGGGCGTGGGAAGGGGCACCGCGATGAACCACATGGCCGCGAGCCTGGCGCCGAGGAGCCACCCATGACCGTCGCCACCCTGCCCCGCAACTGCACCATCGACGGCCTGGTCGTGGCCCTGGCCGGGGCCGGGGCGTTCCTGGCGGGGGGCGGGCCGCTGCTCGTGTCGGTGCCGGAGCACGGCTTCCTGCACTGCTCCGCCATGGCCTTCCTGTCGGCGTGGGGGCACGCCCAGAGGGCGCAAGGCCGCTCGGTCCTCCTGCGCGGGGATCCTCACACCCTTGGCTACCTCGTCCGGATGGGCCTGCAGGACCTGGCCGGCCTAGAACACGCCGGGGAGGTCACCCCGCCCCCCGACGTCTTCGCCATCCCCCTCCGCCAGGTGGCGAACCCGGGGGACGTCCAGGCGGCCGCCACCGCGATCCGGGCCCTGGTCGCCGAGCACTGCGTGCGGGCCGACGCCTTCCTCCCCGCGATCGAGTGGGCCGTGGCGGAGGTGCTCGACAATGTCCTCGTGCACTCGGCCACGGGCCAGCCGGGGGCCGTGTGCGCACAGTACTTCCCGCGTCGCCGCCGCCTGGACGTGGCGATCTGCGACGTGGGCCAGGGCATCTATGCCTCGCTCAGCGAGGCCATGCCGCTCTGGAGCCACGGCGACGCGGTGTCGAAGGCGGTCCGTCGCGGGGTGACCCGCAGCACGGACGTGGGTCAGGGCAATGGGCTCGCGGGGGTGAAGGAGATCGCCGAGCGCAACAAGGGCAACTTCGACATCTGGACGGGCGACGTCGTCTTCCACGCCGTCGGCGGGATCGAGAAGGGCTTCTCCAAGATCCCCGAGATCCCGGGCACGGGCGTCATGTTCTCGCTCGACACCGAGAGGCCGGTCGACCTCACCTCGACCTGGATCGCGGCGGCGACGCCCGGCTGGAGGCCGTCGGCGCCTGGAGACCAGATGGCGCGGTCCCTGAGCGACCTCATCGGCGCCCCTGGCGAGCCGCCGTCCGGCGAGCGGGCGCCCGTCGCCGGGCCGCCGGTGGCGGCGTCAGGGGAGCGGCGGCTGGTGGTCGGGAGGGAGTGCTCGTCGACCGGGGCGCGGGAGGACGGGCGAACCCTCCGCCGGAACCTCATGCGCCTCCTCCTCGGCGGCCCGGGGGTCGTGACGCTCGACTTCGCCGGCGCCGAAACGCCGACCAGCAGCTTCCTGGACGAGTTGCTCGGCCGGCTGGTGGAGGAGTCCGGTCCCGAGGTGGTGCAGGAACGGGTGCGGCTTGAGGGAATGTCCAGCCTGGCGGAGCGGATCGCGGCGGTCGTGATCCGGCAGCGGCTGGGCAGCGAGCCCGCCCCGCCAGAGAACGGCGAGGCCAGCCCATGAGCGCAGGCGCCGCCGCGAGCTGGGCCTGGCTGGGGCCGCTGCTCGAGGTCCTGCCGCAGCCCGTGTCGCGGATCATCCACGCAGCCGAGGCTGGGCTGGAGGAAGGCCAACCGACGCCGGACTACGGCGACTGCCGTGCGGAAGTCAGCCTGCTGCACCTGCCCGCGGACGAGCGCGGGGCGGGCGACTGGCGCGCCTGCCTGGCTGCCCTGCTCCGCGAGGGCGACGAGGGCTCGTGCCTCGTCAACGCCGTCGAGGTGCCGCAGTGGACGCTCGCGGCCGCCCTCGACACGGGTCGCTGCACCGGGGCCGGGGCCCTGGTGGCCGAGGCCGTCCGCGTCGCTCCGCCGGCAACCACCGTGTGCTGCCTGGTCCCCCATGCGCTGCTGACCGGGGACTGGGGCCAGGCCCTACGCGCCCACCTCGCCCGGCGCGGATGCCTGAGCTGGGTGGTGTACTTCGGGGAGAGCGCGGCACGGGCGCTGGGCGTCCACCCGTCCTTCCGCATGGCCGCTCTCGTCCTCCAGCCCGAGGTCCCCCGACCCGCCGGCGAGGCGAGGGTCCTGCGCCTGGTGAACCTGGCCGCCCTGGAGCCGGCGCGCTGGCCCGGGGTCCTGCGCGACGCGGGCCTCCGCCAGGGCGGGGAGACCGCGTTCACGATCGTCCGGCGAGACGCCGGGATCGACGACCAGCCGTGGACCTTCGAGCAGTTCTCGCAGAGGCTCGGCGAGGTCCTGACCGACGTCGAGGCGCTCGGCGAGCTGAGGCCGCTGGGCGACCTCCTCGCGGATCTCTCGCTGGGGCGGCCCCTCAAGGTCCTGCACGCCGCCGGGGCCACCCCGGGAGTCGACGCGGGAGACCGGGAGCTCCTGCCGTGCCTGAGCGGCACCTGCCTGACGTCGGACGGGGAGGTGCGCAACGCCGAGTACTCCGTCAGGCGGTCGCTGGTCGCCGACAGCGAGATCCTGGCGGCGGGCGACCTCCTCATCCGCTCGACCTTCCCGCCGCGCCAGGCCGCCGGCGCGCCGCTGGTGGCCGCGGAGGCGAGGGACGAGGACCTGCCGGCCACCTTCGACCAGTCGCTGCTGCGCCTGCGGTGGACGCCCGACCTCCCGGTCGAGGTCCGCGAGGTCCTCACCGCCTACCTCAGGAGCCAGCACGCCGCGGACTGGCTGCAGGCCCAGGGGCTGGGCACCGACCTGGCGCCGTCCCTGCTGCGCCGCCTGCCGGTCCCCGACCCTCTCCCGGGGCTGATCGGGGCCCTGGCCGGGCTGCGGGCGGCGGAGATGACCTACCTGCGTTGGGCCGCGTCGGCGAGGGCGACCCGGGAGCGCCTGTTCGCGGCGGGCTCGTTCGCCGAGGCGGTGCCGGGGATCCTCTCCGCGACCAAGGAGGAGAACGAGCGCCTGCGCGCGGCCGAGGACTCGCAGACCTTCGGCTACAGGGTCCGCAACTACTACCCCCACCCCATCGCGCTGCGCCGCGAGGGGCTCCTCCACCTCGACCACGGGGAGGCCCGGCTGGGCGCGACGCTCGAGTGCGCGGAGCACCTGATGGTGGTGCTGGCGCTGATGGCCACGGTGCAGCTGGCGGAGGGGGACGACGAGAGCCTGGCCCTGCCCCCCGGCCGGGTCACGGCCGCCGCGGCCGGCGGCAAGCTCCACCTGAGCTGGGGCCTCTGCCGGGAGCTGCTCCGCGACGGCCTCGCCCGGACCCGCAAGCACCCGAACCCGCTCCTGCTGCCCTTCCCCGGCCTCCTCACCCTGTCCACCGTCGCCGAGGACCACGGCACGCCATGGTCGCTCGCCGAGGCAGCCATGCGCGAGCAGCGCAACCGGCTCTCCCACCTGGAGCGGCGACCCGCCAGCGAGCTCGCCGACCTGTCGAGCGCCCACCAGGTCCACCTCGACACGCTCATCGAGGGCGCGGGGCTCCTCACCGACCACCCCCTGGTCTACGTCGAGGACTACGCCCTCGACCTGACGCGGGGCGAGCGGGTCGCGACCGTCCAGCTCCTGCAGGGCATCTCGACGGCCTTCCCGCGCCAGAGGAGGGACATCCGGCGCGAGCTGCCGCGGGGAGTGGTCGCGATCCTCGACGGCGCCGGCGAGCTGCGGACGCTCTACCCCTGGCTGCTGCGCGAGCCCTGCGAGGTCTGCCGGCGCATGGAGGTGTTCGTCTTCAGCCGCCTCGACCGGACCGACGTGACCTACGTCGCCATGGAGACCGGCCACAGCCACTCCAAGCCGGAGCTGCGTGGCAGGTGGGAGCAGCTGCTCCGGGGTGGGCCGTGAACGTGCACTGCCAGGCCCGGCTGGCTGACCGCCGCGGTCGATCCCGGTGCGGGCGCCCCGCACCAGCCGATGGCTCTGCCGCCCCGCGGCCCCACGTCCATGCCGGCCCGCCGTGCCGCCGTTGCGGGGAGCGTCGGCTCCTGCTCCGCGGCCAGTTCGACGCAAACCCCTTCCAACTCCGCCCGCGGGCGGCAGCGAGCGGCAGGTGGCTAGCGGCGAGGAGATCGGACGCCGGCGTCGCTGAGGAGACGCCCGAGAGACTGGCCGAGCTGGAGCGGTACTTCCCCACCTCTCCCTGCGCTATCGGCCTCGTCATGGAGACCTTCCCCATCGTCAATCGCAAGAACGAGAAGGCCCACGGTGAGCACCGCACCAGACACGGCATCCTCGACACCTGCGAGCGCATGCAGCGCACCAGCGCCACTGGATCGACACCTGGCGACTACGCTGCAGGACTGCTCCTGGTTGTTTGGGCGGCAGCGCCCTACACCTGGCCGCGCAAGGAGGGAGCGAGAATGGGACACGTGCAACAGCCACCCAGGGGAGACGCCGCTGAGGCGAGCTTCGGAAACCTCGTCCATCGCAAGGGCTCGGCAGCCCTGCACTCCTTCCACAATCTCCACCTAGGTGGTGTGGAGATCGATGCTGTGGTCATCGACTCTCACCACGGCCACATCTACGTCGTGGAGATCAAGGACTGGAGCGAGGACTGGGCACCGGCTGACGCGCGGACCTGGGTCAATGGGCGATCCAAGGAGGCGAGGACCTCGCCGTTCGTTCAGGTCGACAACCAGTTCAAGGCGGTCAAGTCTACCCTGGGGGGTGTCCCCCAGTTGCTTGAATCCGAAGGAGACCATCGGGGGAAACTCAAGTACTCGATCCACCGGGTGATCGTCTTCACGAGAATCCGGCGAAGCGTGATGGAGCCATTCAAGACCGATCCGTTCCATGCGGTCTCGCTCTTCGCCGAGGACGTGAACAAGGACCTCCTGCGCCACGATGAACTTGATCAGAAACTCCTCGCCATCGCCGACAAGAGGCTGTGGCAACGCCAGATGTCGGATGAGGACCTCGCCGAGATTGGGCGGGCTATCACGTGCAGCGTGCGTTACGACCCCGAGCAGAGGCCCCTGGCGACCCATCCGTGGAAGGACTCGTACCTCGACATCACCGGACATGCAGGCACCGGCAAATCCGTTGTCCTGGTGGACCGCTGCAAGTACCTCCTCGACTGCAACCCCGATTGGCGCGTCCTGTTCCTCTGCCGCAATGCTCTCATGGAGCACTACCTCCACTGGGAGCTCCTGCGCGCCAGTGCGGACCTCTCCAGAGTCAGGGTCACTAGCTTCTTCGGCCTCGCCAAGGAGCTCGGGTACAAGGGTGAGATGTTCGCGACCCGAGGCTTTGCCCGGGAGGTATGCGAGCATGTTCGGCTGAGAGGGAGTGGTGAGTACCAAGCGCTCCTAATCGACGAAGGCCAGGACTTCTCAGAGGACATGCTACGGGCGGCCATCGCCCACCTCGACCGGTCCCCATCAGCCAACTGCTTCACCGTTTGCCGCGACCCGTGGCAGGACATCTGGCGCGTCACTTCGCAGCGCACTTTGGAGGAGGTTCTTGGGCACACCGTCAGGGCTGTTGACCTTGCAGCGCCGTACCGTTCCCTACGTCCGATCGTCCAGTTCGCGCGCACATTCGCGTACTTGACGCGGGAGGGGCTAGACGAAGACGACTACCAAGTAGTGAGCCTCTACTCGGAGGAATCGGAGCGGACATTCCCGCGGAGGATCCACGAGCGATTGGGCAGAGTCTGGAGATTCCTGCTCACGGACGTGAGTAAACTCCCAGCGGCGTGCCGGACACTCGCTCCGGTCGATGTCAGCACAACGACTGATGTGCGAGCCGACCTACCGAACCTCATTCGCGCCATCTGGGACCTCAACGAGCGCGCCCGCGTCGAGGGTGAGGGCGAACTTCGCAGAGTGGCCGTGGTCTTCACTCACAAACAGTGCCTCGGGAGGGACTACGACGCTGGCACACTACTGGCGGCGATACTGAGGGAGGCAGACATCAAGTACTACTACATCGCCACCAAGTGCCCCACGCCCTTCGTCCATCCAGGTTTCTGGGACAGGGTGAGGCCCGTACTTGACGAGCCAAGTCCCCATGTCTTGCTCGCGAACATCTGGCAGGTCAAAGGCCTAGAAGCTGACGCCGTAGTGTTCGTCGGCGCCGACCACGACGGCCTGGATGATTTCGCCGACGCCAACGGCATATCGTATGTGGGAATGACGCGCGGTCGCGCTCTGCTGAGGGTCCTGCTGCAGCACGATAACCAGTCTGCGGCTGCGATCCGCCGGGCGCACTCCGTGTTTCTTCGCCTGTCCGGGGCTGCCGGCGGCGGGCAAGGCCCCTCGAGCCCGGAGCCGGAGAATCCGCTCTCTAGGCTTGCTCGGCTGGTGGGGCTCCGCAAGAAGGCACAGCCCTGATGACCAGAGCGGTGCGACTGGCGCCTGCCGCTCGGCCTGCAGCACCTCTCTCGACCTGCGTGCTGGTGGCTGAAGCAAGCAGCGCACCGCTGCGAGCGCGTCCGCGCACGGCACCCTGTTTGCCTGTCCTCTCGCGGAGACCTCGCAGCCTAGGCGCGCCCCGACCAGCAGCGAATCAAGGCATGAGGCGGGATGCGCCGCGCACCCGTCACAAGATGGAGGAACCAAGTGCTCGCCCCAACCGAGGAGCAGCAGAGGGTGATCCACCACGACTCGGGCCACGCGCGTGTGCTGTCCGTCGCCGGATCGGGCAAGACGACGACGATGGTCCTCCGCATCGCCCATATCATCAGGGAACGCCGGTTGGACCCTCGCCTGATCCGCGCCTTGATGTTCAACCGCCTCGCCGCCGACCAGTTCACACAGCACCTCCAGCGATACGGGGTCAGGTGCTCCAGGGGCCCCTTCGTCTCCACATTTCACTCGTTCGCCTACCAGTTCATCCAGAAGGCGATCGGCGACGGCATCCTCCCGCGGCTGGAGCTGTGGGTCGGCGACCAGACGGAGAGATTCCGACTGCTCGTGGTGCAGACCATACGGGTGCTCGAGAAAGCGAAGCAAATCCCGGCCGACGGCGTTGATCCAGACGAGGCGGTCGAGGCGATCGGCCTGTGGAAGGGTGCGCTCATACTGCCGGCTCACGCCGGGCACCGCCATAACCCCCACATCCCAAAAGTCTTCGTGAAGGTAGAGGAGGAGCGGAAGAGACGAGGGGTCATCACCTTCGACGACTTCGTGCCGATCGTAGTGAACATGCTCGAGAAGGACGACGCCCTTCGACGCACATGGTGCGGGCGAGTTGACCACCTGATCGTCGACGAGTACCAGGATGTGAATCGGGGTCAGCAGCGTCTCGTCGAACTCCTGGCCGGCAATCGAGCAGAAGTGATGGTGGTGGGGGATGACGACCAAACAATCTACGAATGGAGAGGGGCGAGGCCGGACTACATCATCCGGGGTTTCCAGCAGGCCTTCCCCAACAAGCCTCACACCTCCTACAAGCTCACACGGTCCTTCCGGTTTGGGCCTATGATCGCGCAGGTCGCGCAGAATGTAATCGTTCTGAACGCGAATCGGCAGGACAAGGACCTCATCGCGAACCAGGTCGATCTGACATCACGCATCGTGCTGCTCACCGAGTCATCCGAGCAGGAGACCGACGTCCTGCGCGACATGGCGGACGAAGTCGCCCGGCTGGTCAGTGTGGAAGCAGTACCACCCTCCAGGATCTGGGTCCTGGGGCGGGTGTTCGCCCAACTCGGCGGCCTCGAGAGTCGGTTCTTGGCACGCGGCGTACCCTACCGAGTCGTCGGAGGACGTCCCTTCTTCGAGCGTGCGGAGATCCAGAAGCTCCTCGACTACCTCCGCGTCGCGCTTGCCGTATGCCAACCCATCGACGCCGACTGGCGAACCGCCTTCCTTGGAATCGCGAACACCCCAGGCCGCATGCTCCCGAGAGCTCACCTCGAAAGCGCGACCAGGACGGCCATGAGAAACGGCTGGACGGGCGAGCGTCTTCTCACCGAGCTCGCAGCGACGAAGGACGGGTCACTTCACTCCACAGCCCGCGACAACGTCGTCTCCCTGAAGTCGCTCCTCTTGGAGGTGCTCAGGCGCGCTAGCCCACCAGCCCGATCTCACCAACCCACTAACGCCGGTGAACTTCTGGAGTGGGTTGTCGAGCAGTCCGAGCTGAGGAAGCACTACGAGGATTTCTTCGGGCATGGCGAGGCTTCGTTGGAGCGACTCCGGACCATCGAGGCATTCGTGAGTTGGACGAAGCCGCTGCGCGGCGGAGGGGCGGCTTGGGCTGCGCCGAGAGGCG
>CAYTJW010000159.1:0-9232 GCA_964438135.1 uncultured Thermoanaerobaculia bacterium | reverse complement strand
GGTGGGCCCGGTCAGCACCGTGATCGGCACGCGGACGGCGGCGACGAGGCGGTCGAGGAGACCGCCGCCCACCCACCGCTGGAGGGCGCCGGGCGGTTCCGGCGCCAGCAGGACCAGGTCGGCGCCCTCACTCGCGGCCGGCCGCGCCACCGCCCGGCCGCGGGCACGGCTCAGGGCTTGCCCTTCCTGAGGATGGCGACCGTCAACCACGTGCCCAGGAAGGCGGCGGCGAGGAAGCCGACGACGCCGATCAGGGACAGGCCGTGGACCAGCGGCGGGGCCCCCGAGTTGACGATCAGGGCCGAGCCGACGATGAGGGCGGCGACGACGATGGACAGGGCGACCCGGTTGCTGTTGCGCTCGTGCGCCTCCAGGACCCGGTCGAGGGCGTCGAGGCGGACCTGCAGGCCGAGCTTCTGCTGCCGCAGCATCCCGGCCAGCTCGAGCAGGTCGCGGGGGAACTGCTGCAGGAAGCGGAGGCCCTGCGCCGCGAGGTCGCCCACGTCCTCGGCCACCCGCTGCGGCTTGTAGCGGTCGAGCAGCACCTGCTCGATGAAGGGCCTGGCCTTGGCGACCATGTCGAAGTCCGGGTCGAGGGCCCGGCCGACGGCCTCGACCGTGCCGAGGGCCTTCAGCATCAGGAAGGTGTCCGGCGGCAGCCGCAGCCGGAAGCGGGTGGCGATCTCGAGCAGGTCGCGCAGCAGCTGGCCGAGCTCGATGTCCTTGAGCGGGCGGTAGAGGTGCCGGGCCATGAAGTCCGCCAGCTCGCGCTCCAGCAGCCGGCGGTCCAGCGGCTGCTCCCAGCTGGTCAGCTGCAGCAGCGCCTGCGCCGCCCGCGCCTCGTTGCGACGGACGACGCTGTCGACCAGCTCGACGAACAGCTCCCGGGTCTCGCGGTCGACCGACCCGACCATGCCGAAGTCGAGCAGGCAGATGACGTTGCCGGGCAGGGCGAAGACGTTGCCCGGGTGCGGGTCGGCGTGGAAGAAGCCGTGGTGGAAGACCTGCTTCAGGACGATGTCGGCGCCGCGGGAGCACAGCTCGCGCCGGTCGAGGCCGGCCGCGTCCAGCTGCTCGAGGCTCGAGATCTTGATCCCCTCCACGAACTCGGTGGTGAGGATGCGGGCGGTGCTGACCTCGCGGAACACGGCCGGGATGTAGAGCGTGGGGTCGTCCAGGAACCCCTGAGCGATGCGGTCGATGTGGGCGGCCTCGATGCGGAGGTCGATCTCCCGCTCGAGGGTGCGGGCGAACTCCTCGACGATCCGGACCGGCCGGTGCAGGGCCAGCTCCTCGACGTGCCGCTCGGCCAGGGTGGCGAGGTGGAGCATGATCTCGAGGTCGACCTCGACCAGGGCGCGGATGCCGGGGCGGCGGATCTTGACCGCCACCTCCTCGCCGTCCTTGAGGCGGGCGCGGTGGACCTGGCCGATCGAGCCCGAGGCCACCGGCTCGGGGTCGATGCGGTCGAAGACCTCGGCCGAGGGCGCGCCGAGCTCGCGCTGGATGGTGGCCTCGGCGTCGGCGAAGGGGAACGGCGGCACGCTGTCCTGCAGCCTCGCCAGCTCCTCGACCAGCTCGACCGGGATCAGGTCCGGCCGGGTCGAGAGCACCTGGCCGAGCTTGACGAAGGTGGGGCCCAGCTCCTCCAACACCGCCCGCAGGCGCTGGGCCGGCGTGAGCGGCTCCTCGCGCGGCGGGCGCTTGCGCGACAGCACCTGCAGGCCGACCTCGAGGTGCTGGTCGACCTTGAGCCGCTCCACCAGCTCGCCGAAGCCGTGCTTGAGCAGCACGGCCAGGATCTGGCGGTAGCGGTTGAGGTGGCGGTAGGTCCGCCCGGCGACCCCGATCTTGCGGATGGAGAGCACGGTCAGGCCGGTGAGGGAGAGCGACGGGGATGGAGTCTCGCGTGCCACGGCCCGAGTGTAGCAGCGGCGGGGGAGGCCGCGGGTCGGCCCGGGGCCGCCGGCGCCTCAGACGTGGTTGCGGAGCATCAGCTCGGCCGGGTAGGGGGACAGGAAGACCTGGCGGGCGAGGTAGGCGACCCCGTACTTGCGGACGTAGTGCTTGACGAGGGTGAGCGGCACGACCAGCGGCACCAGCTCGCGGCGGTAGTCCTCGACCGTCTCGAGCAGCTCGGCCTTCTCGTCGGCGGTGAGGTCGCGCTTGAAGTAGCCCACCATGTGCTGCAGCACGTCGGTGGTCTTCTTGACCGTGGCCCGCTGCGCCAGGGCGGCGACGAAGCCCTGCTCGTAGGCGGCGAAGAGCCGGTCGACCGGCATCTCCTTGGCCGCCGCCACCAGGCGCCCGAGCTCGGTCAGGGCGCCGCGGCCGTGGGTGAGGAGCAGCAGCTTGTGGTCCGCGTGGAACTGGACCAGGCGGCCCCGCTGCCGGCCGCCCTCGACCAGGTCGAGCCAGCGCCGGCGGCAGAACACCCGCTCGATGAACGACTCCCGCAGGCGGGCGTCGCAGAGCCGCCCCTCCTCCTCGACCGGCACCAGCGGGAAGCGGGTCATGAAGGCGGCGGTGAAGAGCCCCGCGCCGGTGCGCGCCGCCGGGCCGCTCTCGCCGTAGACCTTGACCCGGGTCATGCCGGAGCTCGGCGAGTCCTTCTTGCACACGTAGCCGCACAGCTCGACCGCCGCGAGCTCGTCGAGCTTGCGCTTCGTGAACCCTTGCATCTGCTCGGTGAGGTCCGAGCCGGTGCGGCTGACCAGGCGCGGCGCCCGCGGGTCGCCGACCAAGTGCATCGACGGCCGCGGCGTCGGCAGCCCGCAGTCCGACTCGGGGCAGACCCGCTCCCACTCGACGAAGCGACCCAGCGTCTCGACCACGAAGTGGTCGCGCTTGTGCTGCCCGTCGTAGCGCACCTTCTCGCCCAGCAGGCAGGCGCTGACCAGCAGCCGGACGCGGCTCCCCGCCGCGCCGCTCGCCGGGCGCGCCGGCGACGACGCCGCCCCGTCCGAGTCGCTCGCGCTCGGCAGTCGTGTCAGGACCTCGGCCTCGCTCATGGTCGCACCCCCGTCGGCGCACCACTGTCGCACCGCCGCGGCACCGGGCGCAAGCGGTGCCCGGGTGCGCGGCGCCGGCGTCTCACGAATCCGGCGGCTGCGCCGCGCAGCGCTCGAGCAGCCAGGTCCTGAACGCCACCACGCGCTGCAGGTCGGCCTTGCGCTCGGGGTGGACCAGGTAGTAGGCGTGGGCGCTGGTCACCGGGCGGTCGACCGCCACGGCCAGCCTGCCGCTCGCGAGCTCCTCCTCGACCAGGAAGCGCGGCAGCAGGGCCAGCCCGAGCCCCGCGATCGCCGCCTGGATCACCATGTGGAACTGCTCGAAGCGCGGCCCGGCGCGGCCGTCGACGCCGTCGACGCCACAGGCCAGCAACCACTCGTGCCAGGCCTCGGGCCGGGTCACGTGCTGCAGCAGGGTGTACCGGGCGATGTCGCCCGGGTTCGCCAGCGGGGCGCCGCCGGACAGCAGCGACGGTGCCGCCACCGGCACCACCACCTCGCCCATCAGGCGGTGGCAGACGGCACCCGGCCACGACGGCAGGCCGAAGTGGATCGCGACGTCCACGTCGCCGCCCGCGAAGTCGAACGGCCGGACCTGGGTCACGAGGTTGAGCTGGATGTCCGGGTAGCGGGTCGTGAAGTCGCCGAGGCGGGGGACGAGCCAGCGCGAGCCGAACGTCGGCAGCAGCGCCACCGTCAGCACGCCGCCGCCGCCGCCGTACGCCATGAGCTGCAGCGTCGCGGCCTCCGCCAGCTCGAGGACGCGGCGGACCGCGACGGCGTACCCCTCGCCCGCCTCGGTCAGCACCAGCCGCTGCGTGTCGCGGCGGAACAGCGCCCGCCCGACGTGCTGCTCGAGCTGCTGGATCTGCTTGCTGACGGCGCTCTGGGTGACGCCCAGCTCGCGCGCCGCCCGCGTGAAGCTGGCGTGCCGGACGGCGGCGTCGAAGTACTGCAGCGCGGCGAGCGACGGCACGACTCGGCGCGGGCGGCGCCATGCTGTTTCGGAATGAGCATGTGAGCCTGACTCATCTCTTGACATGACCGCGATGATACGCGAGAGTTCCCACTGCTGCAAGAGCAGCGCGGTGCCGTCGCGGCTCGGCGACGGACCGGCACGAGTCCAGGAGTACATTCCACACGGGAATGATCTGACCCAGGGGCGAGAGGGCCCAGCGGAGCACCGGAAGGAGAGACGATGAGCACCTACAGGATCGCGTGGCTGCCGGGGGACGGCGTCGGTGTCGAGGTGATGGAGGCGACCAAGCTGTGCCTGGACGCGCTCGCGTTCGACGCGACGTACACCCACGGCGACATCGGCTGGGAGCTCTGGCGCACCGAGGGCGACGCGCTCCCCGAACGCACGGTCGAGCTCTTGAAGCGCTCCGACGCGGCGCTGTTCGGGGCGATCACCTCCAAGCCGGTCAAGGACGCGGAGCGCGAGCTCGTCCCCGAGCTGCAGGGCAAGGGCCTCGTCTACCGCAGCCCGATCGTGCGCATGCGGCAGATGTTCGACCTCTACACCTGCCTGCGTCCGTGCAAGGCGTACCCGGGCAACCCGCTGAACTACAAGGAGGGGATCGACCTGGTGGTGTTCCGGGAGAACACCGAGGACCTCTACGCCGGCGTCGAGTTCAGCCCGGTGCCGGACGAGCTCAGCGCGCTGCTCGCCCGCCTGAGCAAGCCGTTCGGCCACTTCGCCGCGCTGCCCGGCAGCGAGTACGCGATCACCTGCAAGGTGAACTCGGCCCGCGGCTGCGAGCGGATCATCCGCGCCGCCTTCGAGTACGCGAAGAGGTTCGGCTACCCCAAGGTCACCGTGATCCACAAGGCCAACGTGGTGCGCGCGACCGAGGGGCTGTTCCTCGAGACCGGCAAGCGGGTCGCCCGCGACTTCCCGGGGATCCAGCTCGACGACGCCAACATCGACGCGATCTGCATGTGGCTGCTGAAGAACCCGAAGAGCTACGGCGTGCTGGTCGCGACCAACATGTTCGGCGACATCGTCAGCGACCTCGCCGCACAGATGGTCGGCGGCCTCGGCTTCGGCTGCTCCGGCAACATCGGCGAGAAGCTGGCGGTGTTCGAGCCGACCCACGGCAGCGCCCCCAAGTACGCCGGGCAGTACAAGGTCAACCCGATCGCCACCATCCTCGCCGGCAAGATGATGCTGGACTGGCTGGGGGAGAAGGAGAAGGCGGCGCGGCTCGAGGCGGCCACCGCGAGGGTGATCGCCGAGGGGAAGGTGCGCACCTACGACATGGGCGGCAGCGCGACGACGCTGGAGATGGGCGAGGCGATCGCCGCGGCGTTGTAGGCCGGCGACGGAGGCGACCGATGCGATCGATCGTCGTGCACGAGGTCGGGCCGCGCGACGGCCTGCAGATGGAGAAGGCGGTCGTCCCGACCGAGAAGAAGCTCGAGTGGGTCCGCGCCCTGGTCGCCGCCGGCGTCGACGTCGTCCAGGTGGGCTCGTTCGTGCACCCCGACAAGGTGCCGCAGATGGCCGACACCGACGAGCTGTTCCGGACCCTCGCGCGCGAGCCGCGCGGGCGGACGACGCTGTCCGCGCTGGCGCTCAACGAGAAGGGGCTCGAGCGCGCCGCCGCCTGCGGCGTCGAGATGCTCTGCCTCGGCGTCTCGGCGTCGGAGACCCACAGCCGCAAGAACACCGGCATGGGGTCGGAGGAGGCGCAGGGGCGCGTCGTCGCCACCGCGCGCGCGGCCGCGGCGGCGGGCATGAAGGTGCAGGTCTCGGTGCAGAGCGCGTTCGGCTGCGGCTTCGAGGGCGCCGTCCCCGAGGCGCGGGTGCTGGCGATCGTCGCCGCCTACCTCGAGGCGGGGCTGGCCAACGTCTCCCTCGCCGACACCGCCGGCCACGCCCACCCGCTCCAGGTGCGGCGCCTGGTCGCGGCGGTCCGCGCCCTGTCGGCGGAGGTCCGCCTGACGGGCCACTTCCACGACACCTACGGCCTCGGCATGGCCAACGTGTTCGCCGCCCTCGACGCCGGGGTGGAGACCTTCGAGACCTCGTTCGCCGGCCTCGGCGGCTGCCCGTTCACCCGGGTCGCGGCCGGCAACGTGGCGACCGAGGACCTGGTGCACGCGCTGCGCCGCGGCGGCGAGCGCGCCGACCTCGACCTCGACGCCCTCGTCGCCGTGGCGCGCGACGTGGCGGCCCACCTCGGGCGCGAGCTGCCCGGGCGGGTACACCGGACCGGGCCGCTGCCGACCTGAGCCGGCGGCGGCGATCGCCCGCACGGGACAAGGAGGGGAGAGCGATGACGAGCAAACGGCGGATCCTCGACGGGTTCACGGTGGTCGACTTGACCAACGTCCTCTCCGGACCGTTCGCCACGCTCCACCTGGCGCTGCTGGGCGCCGAGGTGATCAAGGTGGAGAACCCCAGGGACGGCGACCTGGCGCGCAAGCTCGGGATCGTCCCGGAGTACAACCAGCGGCTGATGGGGACCAGCTTCCTGGCCCAGAACTGCAACAAGAAGTCGCTCAGCCTCAACGTCAAGACGCCCGCCGGCAAGGAGGTGTTCCGGCGCCTGGTCAAGACCGCCGACGTGGTGATCGAGAACTTCCGGCCCGGCGTCATGGAGCGCCTCGGGCTCGGCTACGCGGCCCTCTGCGAGGTCAACCCGGCGATCGTGTACTGCGCGATCTCCGGCTTCGGCCAGACCGGGCCGGACGCCGACAAGCCGGCCTACGACCAGATCATCCAGGGGCTCTCGGGCGAGATGGCGATCAACGGCGACGAGCGGCTCAACCCGCTGCGCGCCGGGTTCCCGGTCTGCGACACGGTCGGCGGCCTCAACGCCGCCTTCGCGGTGATGGCCGCGCTGCTCCACCGCGAGCGCACCGGCGAGGGGCAGCTCGTCGACGTGGCGCTGCTCGACTCGATCATGCCGCTGATGGGCTGGGTGGCCGCGAACCTGCTGATCGGCGGACGCGAGCCGGTGGTGATGGGCAACGACAACTTCACCGCGGCGCCGAGCGGCACCTTCCGCACCCAGGACGGCCACGTCAACATCGCCGCCAACAAGCAGGAGCAGTGGGAGGCGGTGTGCGACGTGCTGGGGTTGCCCGAGCTCAAGGCCGACCCGCGCTTCCAGGAGCGCGACACCCGCAAGCGGAACCGCAGGGAGCTGACGCCGTTGCTCGAGGCGCGGCTGACGACGAGGCCGACGGCGCACTGGGTCGAGGCGCTCAACGCCCGCGACGTGCCGAGCGGGGAGATCCTCTCGCTCGCCGAGGCGCTGCGCCAACCCCAGGTCGCGCACCGGGGCGTGCTGCAGAAGGTGGACGTGCCGGGCATCGGCCCGATCGAGGTGTTCGGGCTGACGGCGCTGTTCGACCGCGCCGCGGGCCACGTGACGTCGCCGCCGCCTGCGCTCGGCGAGCACAACGCCGAGATCCTCGGCCGCCTGGAGTACACCCGGGAGGAGATCGCGGCGCTCGAGAGCGCGGCGGTGATCGGCCCCACGGTCGGAAAGGAGAGCTGACGATGGGCATGACCGTTGTCGAGAAGATCCTCGCCCGCGCCGCGGGCGTCGCGGCCGTCCGGGCCGGAGAGGTCGTCGAGCCGCGGGTCGACCTGGCGATGTCGCACGAGAACGCGACCCTGGTGGTCAACCAGCTCAAGGAGATCTACGCCGGCACCGGCCGCGAGGCGCGACCCTGGGACCCGGACCGGATCGCCATCATCTTCGACCACCGGGTGCCGGCCGAGGGGCCGAAGACCGCCTCCAACCACAAGCTCGTGCGCGGCTTCGTGGCGGAGCACGGGATCGCCAAGTTCCACGACATCCGCGGCGACCGCGGCGGCATCTGCCACCAGGTGCTGCCCGAGTACGGCTACGTGCGGCCGGGCGCGGTCGTGGTCGGCACCGACAGCCACACCACCAGCCACGGCGCCCTCGGGGCGTTCTCGTTCGGCGTCGGCGCGACCGAGATGGCCTCGATCTGGGCGCTCGGCGTCGCCCTCAACGTCGAGGTGCCGCCGACGATCAAGGTCGTGGTCGAGGGCTCGTTCGCCCGCCACGTGGGGCCGAAGGACCTGATCCTCCACCTGATCGGGGTGCTCACGGCGCAGGGCGCGAACTTCCGCGTCCTCGAGCTCCACGGCGGGGCGATCCGGGCGATGTCGACGAGCGGGCGCCTGGTGCTGTGCAACATGAGCGTCGAGGCCGGCGCCACCAGCGGCATCGTCCCGGCCGACGACGAGACCGAGCGCTACCTGCGGCAGGAGGCCGGCGTCGCCGAGCCGCTCGACCGCGTGCTGCCCGACGCCGACGCCGTGTACGAGCGGGTCGTCGAGGTCGACGTGTCGCGGCTCGAGCCGCAGGTCGCCTGCCCGCACACCGTCGACAACGTCAAGCCGGTGCGCTCGGTCGCCGGCACGGCGGTGCAGCAGGTCGTGATCGGGAGCTGCACCAACGGCAGGCTCGACGACCTCGCGGCCGCGGCCGACATCCTGCGGGGGAGGAAGGTCGCCGACGGCACCCGCATGCTGGTGTTCCCGGCGTCGGCGCGCATCTGGGCGCAGGCGCTGGCGGCCGGTTACCTCTCGGACCTCCAGCGCGCCGGCGCCGTCATCATGAACCCCGGCTGCGGGCCGTGCCTCGGCGTCCACCAGGGCGCGCTCGGCGACGGCGAGGTGGCGCTCGCCACCACCAACCGCAACTTCAAGGGGCGGATGGGCAACCCGCGCTCGGAGGTGTACCTGTGCAGCCCGGCGGTCGCGGCGGCCAGCGCGATCACCGGCGTCATCACCGACCCGCGCGACGGAGGGCGCTGACATGGGCAAGGTCGTACTCACCCTCGGCAGGGACATCTCGACCGACGACATCTACCCCGGCCGCTTCATGGCGACCGTGCTGCCGACGGAGACGCCGCAGTTCTGCTTCTTCGACCGGACCGACTTCAACGCCGCCCTGAAGGCGAAGGCGGTGCCGCCGGGGAGCTTCGTCGTCGCCGGCCTGAACTTCGGCTGCGGCTCCAGCCGCGAGCAGGCGGCGAGCGCCCTCCGCGGCCACGAGCTCGTGGTCGTGGCGCGCGGCGTCGCGCGCATCTTCATGCAGAACGCGATCAACCTCGGCCTCGAGGTGGTGGTCTGCCCGACGGTCGAGGCCGAGGAGGGGCACGAGCTCGAGCTCGGCCCCGGCGCGGTGCGCAACCTCACCACGGGGAGGGAGTTCCCGGTCGAGCCGCTG
>CAYTJW010000158.1:0-9235 GCA_964438135.1 uncultured Thermoanaerobaculia bacterium | reverse complement strand
AACGCCGCCATCCTCGCGGCCGAGGACCTGCAGCAGGGAGCGGGGCGGGTGCGGCTCGGGCATCGCTCAGCGCCGGTGCACGGGTGCGATTCTCTCACGGCGCGGGCGCGGGAGCGCCGCGCGGCGGGGCGGACGCGCCGGCTTGCTATGATGCCGCGGGGGTGCGAGTCGGTGCCCGAAGGCGAGCCGTCGAAGACGACCAGCGACCTCGAGGAGTCGCAGGTCGACCTGCCGAGCGCGGCGCCCGCGGTCCGCTCGCCGCGCGACCTGCTGGTCCTCGGCCTCGCCGCCCTGGGCGTCGTCTACGGCGACGTCGGCACCTCGCCCCTGTACACGGTCAAGGAGTGCTTCAGCCCGACCCACGGCGTCGCGCCGACGGCGGGCAACGTGCTCGGCGTGCTGTCGCTGGTGGTGTGGTCGCTGGTCCTGGTGGTGGTGGTCAAGTACCTGACCCTGGTGATGCGGGCCGACAACCACGGCGAGGGCGGCATCATGGCCCTGCTGTCGCTGGTCATGCCGCGCGGGCCGAACGGCGGGCGCGGCGCCGGGGTGCTGGTCCTGCTCGGGCTGTTCGGCACCGCGCTGCTGTTCGCCGAGGGCATGATCACCCCGGCCATCACCGTCCTCGGCGCGGTCGAGGGGCTGGAGGTGGCGACGCCGGTCTTCCGCCCCTTCGTGGTGCCGGCCGCGCTGGTGATCCTGGTCGGGCTGTTCATGGTGCAGAAGCGGGGCACGGCCCGGGTCGGCGCCGTCTTCGGGCCGGCGATGGTGGTGTGGTTCGTGATGATCGCCGCCCTCGGCCTGCCGGCCATCCTGCGCCAGCCGCAGGTGCTCGGCGCCTTCCTGCCCTGGCACGGGGTCCGCTTCCTGCTCGGCCACGGCGTGGCGGGCTTCTTCGTCCTCGGCGCGGTGGTGCTGTGCTTCACCGGTACCGAGGCCCTCTACGCCGACATGGGCCACTTCGGGCGGGGGCCGATCCGCCTGGCGTGGTACGCCCTGGTGTTCCCGTCGCTGCTCCTCAACTACCTCGGGCAGGGGGCGATCGTCCTCGAGGGGGGGGCGCGGGCGGTCGACAACCCGTTCTTCGCCCTCGCCCCGCAGGCGCTGCTCTACCCGGTCGTGGCGGTGGCGACGATGGCGGCGGTGATCGCCTCGCAGGCCCTCATCTCCGGCGCCTTCTCGATCGCCAACCAGGCCATCCAGCTGGGCTACTCGCCGCGGCTGAACGTGGTCCACACCTCGAGCGAGGCGCGGGGCCAGATCTACGTGCCGGAGGTCAACGCCCTGCTGCTGGTCGCCTGCTGCGCCCTGACCCTGGCCTTCCGCTCGTCGTCCAACCTCGCCGCCGCCTACGGGCTGTCGGTGACCGGGACCATGGCCATCACCTCCGCCCTGCTGTACCGCGTCGCCCGCGACCGGTGGCGGTGGGGTCGCCCCGCCGCCGGCGCCGTGGTCGGCCTGTTCCTGTCCCTCGACCTGGTCTTCTTCTCCGCCAACCTGTCCAAGGTCGCCCACGGCGGCTGGGTGCCGCTGGCGGTCGGCGCCGTCCTGTTCACCGTCTTGACGACCTGGAAACGCGGCCGCGCCCTGCTGGCGGCGCAGATGCGGCAGGGGCTGCTGCCCCTCGAGCGGTTCATGCCGTCGCTGGCGATGGAGCGCCCGGTGCGGGTCCGGGGCACGGCGGTGTTCATGACCTCCAACCTGGACGTGGTGCCGCCCGTCCTGCTGCACCACTTCAAGCACAACAAGGTGCTGCACGAGCAGGTGATCCTGCTCTACGTGGTGACCGAGAGCGTGCCCCAGGTGCCGACCCGGGAGCGGGTCGAGGTCGCGAGCCTGGGCGACGGGTTCTACTCGGTGGTGGCCCGGTTCGGGTTCATGCAGACCCCGGACGTGCCCAAGGCGATCAAGCGGTGCCGCTCCAAGGGCCTGCGGGTCAAGCTCGAGGACACCAGCTACTACCTCGGCCGGGAGACCCTGCTCACCAGCGGCTCGAGCCCGATGCCGCGCTGGCGCAAGGCGCTGTTCGCCTTCCTGTCGCGCAACGCCCGCCCGGCGACGATGTTCTTCGGCATCCCCTCCCACCGCGTCGTCGAGCTCGGCATGCAGGTCGAGCTGTGACCCGTCCCCGACCGGTCTCCCCTCACCACGACGACGGCGACTGCCAGGTCGGGCAGGGGAACTGCTCCCGCGGCAGCGAGGCCGGGAAGTAGGTGCCGTCCCGGCACACCAGGACCCCGGCCGCCCGCGCCGCGTCGGCCAGCTCGGAGACCCGCCGCTGGCGGTCGTGGATCCGCCGGTCGAGGTCGCGCGTGGTCTCGGCGTACACCGTCGGGCGGTCGCGGTAGGTCTCGGCTGCCGTGCGCCGCTCGGCCTCGAGGTCCTTGACCTGGGCCTTGACCCGGTCCAGCTCCTCGAGGGAGCGCCGCAGCTGCGGGTCGGTGACCAGGCGGTAGCGGGACGCGGCGGCGGTGGAGGCCCTGCCCGCGGAGACCGCCGCGTCGTCGACCACCACCGGCCCGTCGCCGCTCGCGGGCAGCGAGGTCGAGCCGGCCACCTCGCGCAGGGTCGTGCCGCCGCCGACCTTCTGCCGGGCGCGGGCGTAGTCCGCGATCGACATGTCGTTGGCCAGCAGCTGGCGGTCCTCGAGCATCTGCCCGGCCGCCTGCCCGCTCGACAGGGCGGCCAGCTCGGCCGACACCGCGTCGAGGCGGAAGCGACGGACGACCTCGGGGCGGCTGCCCGGCTGGCGGAGGGTGACCGTGGCGGCGTACTGGGCCGGGCGCGCCCGGCCGGCGATGCGCTCCGGGAATGGGATGGTGGCGGCGAGGCCGCCCCGCCCGTCCGCAGCCAGGGCCACGACCTGGGGCGGGATGTCGTCCCCCTCCAGCCGGACCTCGCCCGCGAGGCCGAGCGCGTCGACCAGGACCGGCCTGATCGTCAGCTGGATCGGCCGGGGCGGGTCGAGCACGGTGGCCGGGGCGAACACCACCTCGGCGGCCTGGCGCTCGACGAACTCGCGGATGCGGTTGGGGGGGATGGCGAAACCCAGCCCGCTGGCGCCGGGGACGCCGGCGAAGATCACCCCGGCCAGTTGCCCCTGCTGGTCGAACATCGGCCCGCCCGAGTTGCCCGGGTTGAGGGCGGCGTCGGTCTGGATCGCCTTGAGCACGCCCTGGTCGTCGCGCCGCAGCGAGGTCACCATGCCCGAGCTGATGGTGACCTCGGGGTTGGGGCCGCTCGCGGGCGAGGGCTGGCTGCGGTCGACGGCGAGGGCGCCGCCGAACGGGTAGCCGACCATCCACACCGGGTCGACCAGCTTGACCTCGCCGAAGGCCGTCGGGTCGACCCACGTGGCGGGGTGCCAGTCGACCTTGAGCAGGGCCAGGTCCCGCTCCCGGTCCCGGGCCACGACCCGCGCCGGCAGCTCCCGCTCCTCGGGCGAGCCGCTCGAGATGACGGCGGTGATGTCGATGATGGCGGCCGGGATCTCGCGCCTCTCGCCGAAGACGACGGCCGAGAAGCGCTCGGACACGACGTGCTGGTTGGTCAGGATGAAGCCGTCGGGGTGGATGAAGAAGCCGCTGCCGGAGCCGGAGATCGGCTGGCCCTGGTAGACCAGCTCCACCTTGAGGTAGACCGACGCGCCGAGGGCCCGCTGCAGCGCCTCGCGCGGGATGCCCTCGGCGGCCGCGAGCGGGGCGGCCAGGAGCGCCGTCTGGGCCAGGGCCGCGAGCAGCTGGGGCGCAACCGTCGGTCGTCGCATCGGACCTCCCTCGTGTCGTCGAGGCTCGCAGCGGTTGATATCACGGGGCGAGCCCGCGGTGCAAGGCCCGGCGCGCTGCCCGGCGCGCCGCGCTCGGCCGGGCCCCTGGTAGACTCGAGGGAGCGGACCGCGCCGAGCCCGCCGCCGCGCGGCCCGGAGGTCGCGATGAGCCGTGCCGGTGCGAGCCCCGTGGTCGTCCCCCTCTTCTGCGGCCTGGCGCTGGCGTGCCCCGGCAGGCTCCCGGCGCAGGGCTGGGAGGAGCTGACCTACCGCCTGACCCAGTCGACCGCCGCGCTGGAGCTGTGGACCACGCCCCCTTCGGAGCGGGTGTTCCCGGACCAGGCGGCGCCCACCGCGACCGGCTCGGGGGTCAGGGTGTACGCCGCCCGCAACGAGGTCGAGCCGTTCCAGCTCGTGGTCCGGCCGGCGTCGTCCGGCAGCGTCACGGTCAGCGTCGGCAGCTTCGGCGACGGGGTCGAGGTCGAGCTGTACGAGGTGCGCACCGTGGACGTGACGGTGCCGAGCGACCACCTCGGCCGCACCGGCCCCAACCCGGACCCGCTGTGGCCGATCTCGAGCGGCGACGCGGTGGCGGTGACGGCCCTCGAGAGCACGGCCCTGTGGTTCAGCGTCCGGGTGGCGGCGGTGGCCGCCGCCGGCGACCGCACCGCCGCGGTCGAGGTCGGCGGCGTGAGCGTGCCGGTGACCCTGCACGTGTTCGACTTCGCCCTCCCCGACGAGCTGCACGTCGACTCGCAGATGAACCTGTCCTACCAGGCCATCCTCAACGCCTACGGCGTCCCCGGCTACGCCGCCGAGTACTGGCAGTACGTCGACCGCACCAAGCAGCTCCTCGTCGACCACCGGCTGACGCCCTCGAGCGTGCTCTGGCCGGGCGGGCTGACGACCTCCGGCGCCGCGCCGTTCGTCGACTACGACTGCAACGGGACGCTCGCCGACCCCTACGGCATCTGGGGCTTCGAGGACCCGGCCGCGCGCTGGCTGGACGGCACCGGCCTGCTCGGCGGCCAGCTCCCGACCCCGTTCAACGACGGCACCGGCTTCCCCTCCTTCATGGCCGCCACCTTCCGCAACAACGACGCCTCGGCCGACCAGCGGCCGGACCTGTTCTGCGGCCAGACCCGCACGACCGGCGACTGGTACGCCGCGGACAACCCGACCTCGCCGTACAACCAGGAGTGGTTCCAGTACGTCGCCGCCCTGGAGGGTTACCTGAGCGGCCTCGGCCTCCTCGACCGGGCCTACTACTACGTCGCCAACGAGCCGCAGGACCAGGCCGACTACGACGCGGTGGCGTGGTACACGCGCTACCTCGAGCAGGCCGCGCCGGGCCTGCGGCTGATGGTCTCCGAGCAGCCCCGGGTCGAGATCTACGGCCACCCGGACTACGCCGCCGACGGCCAGGTCGACATCTGGCTGGCGGTGCTGCACGCCTTCGACCCCGAGGTCTCCGGCGACCGCAAGCGGTACCACGGGGAGGCGAGCTGGGTCTACTTCCTGTACGGCACGCGGCCCCCCTTCTTCAACCCGATCACCCTCGACCACCCTGGGTACGAGGCCAAGCTGACCGGTTGGTACCTGTGGAAGCACCGCCTCGAGGGCATCGCCTACTACGCGGTCAACGACTGGAGCTCGAACCCCTGGACCCAGCCCTCGAACGGCGACCAGAACGGCGACCTGTTCCTGCTCTACCCGCCCTCGGTCGCCAACCAGCCGATCCCGTACGGCTCGAACGGTCATCGCTTCGTCCCCTCGACCCGTCTCGAGCTGCTGCGGGACGGGCTCGAGGACTACGAGTACCTGTGGCTGCTCAACGGCGGGGCGCAGCCGGTGGTGGGCGTGGCCAACCCCGCCGACCTCCAGGCCGACCAGGTCGTCGGCGGGGTGGCGGCCTACACCCGCTCGGGCGAGTTCCTGTACAACCTCAGGCGGCTGATCGGCCAGAAGATCGGCGGCGAGATCGCGTCCATCCCCGACGTCGACCCGCCGGTCGAGCACCCGCGCTCGGCCGGCCCGCCCACGGCCTGTTACGTCAACTTCCAGGACCCCCTCGGCGAGCCCGCCACGACCTTCGCCGAGGACACCTGGGGCACCGGCCACGTCCACCGCTACCTGAGCTACGCCGGCCACGACTACCTGCAGGTCGGCACCGAGGAGTACGACGTCGCCGCCGGCCTCGGCTGGCGCGACGACACCACCCACTTCCTCACCGCCCGCGACCCGTGGGGGAGCGAGACCGACGAGCGCATGATCACCTGCGTCTACGACGACTGGGCCGACCACCCCGGGGTGTTCGAGCTCGACGTCGCCAACGGCAGCTACCTGGTGACGATCGCGGTCGGCACGCCGCGCACCGTGCGCGCCCACAACCGGGTGGTGGTCGAGGGGGTGACCTTCGTCGACGACGAGGCGTCGAGCATGTTCCTGGTCCGCTCCGGCGAGGTCGCCGTCGACGACCGCAAGCTGACCCTGGAGGTGGGGATCTGGGGCGAGTACACCATGCTCGACTACCTCGACGTCGAGCCCCTGACCCCGTCGTCGATCTTCGCCGACGGCTTCGACAGCGGCTCGACCGGCGCCTGGTCGGCGACGGCGCCGTAGCGCCGGCCGCGTGCCCGCTTCCCGCCGCGGCCGGGCTGTGGCATCATGGCCGCGCTGCAGCCGCCCGGAGGTCACCGTGGACAACCAGCTCTCCGACTCCCGCTTCTCGCCCCGGCCGATCGCTGTCGCAGCCGGCGAGCGCGCCGCGTTCGTCACCCGCACCTACGCCCACCTGCTCGGCGCGGTGGCGGCGTTCGTCCTGATCGAGGTGTGGCTGTTCCGCTCCGGGCTCGCGCTCGCGCTGGCGCGGGCCATGCTCGGCACCTCCTGGCTGCTGGTCCTGGGCGGCTTCGTGGTGGTGAGCTGGCTGGCGAGCCGGGTCGCGGCCACGGCGCTGTCGCCCGTCGCCCAGTACGCCGCCCTGGCCGGCTTCGTGGTCGCCGAGGCGGTGATCTTCGTGCCCCTGCTGGTCATGGCCGAGGCCTACGCCCCGGGCGCCATCTCCAGCGCCGCGACGATCACCATCATCGGCTTCGCCGCCCTGACCGCGATCGCGACCCTGAGCCGCAGGGACTTCTCCTTCCTCGGCAGCCTGCTGCGCTGGGCCGGGGTGGTGGCGCTGCTCGCCATCGTCGGCGGGGTCGTGTTCGGCTTCTCACTCGGCACCTGGTTCTCGGTCGGCATGGTGGCCCTGGCCGGCGCCTCGATCCTGCACGACACCTCCAACGTCCTGCTCCGTTTCCCCCTCGACCGCCACGTCGCCGCGGCGCTGCAGCTGTTCGCCTCGGTGGCGCTGATGTTCTGGTACGTGCTGCGCATCCTGATCGCGTCCCGGCGCTGACGGCCGACCCTGCCGCCAGGCCGCGCCCGAGGAGGTGCCCATGCCCCGCCGTGCCCTGACCGTCGCCCTCGTGGTGCTGGCGGCGGCAGCCGCCGCCCAGGAGGTCACCCTGCCGCTCGACCGCTACGACCAGCTGCGGGCGCTCGCCAACCCGCAGCCGACGCCGACGCCGGCGCCGGTGGTGCCGCTGGCGTTGGAGGAGGCGCGGCTCGAGGTCGCGGTCGCGGGCGGCTCGGCCCGGGTCGTGCAGCGGCTGACCCTGAGCCTGCTCGCGGGCGACTGGCAGCGGCTGCCGCTGCCGGCCAACGGCAGCCTGGTGGCGGCCGACCTCGGCGGCCTGGCCGGACGGCTGGAGGCGGACGGCGGCTGGGCGCTGGTGGTGCGGGGGGAGGGGAGGCACGAGGTGCGGCTCGAGTCGCTGGTGGCCGTGGCCACCGACGAGAGCTCGACCCGGCCCACCTGGCGCCTCGACCTGGCGTTGCCGCAGGCGGCGGTGGTGGCCGGCACCCTGCGCGCCGGGGCCGAGGTGGAGTCGCTCGAGGTCGAGGAAGGCGGGCTCGACCGCGGCCGCGACGGGCAGGGGCGCTGGAGCCTGGTGGGCTCGCCCGGGGCGACCATGAAGCTGCGCCTCGAGGGCGCGGCGCGGGCGGTCGAGCGCGCGACCCTGCCGCTGCGCTTCGGCGCGACGACCGCCACCCGCACCGTGGTCAGCCGCACCCGGCGCTCGGTGTCGGCCTGGGTGGACCTCGAGGTCGGCCAGGGCCGGCTGACCGAGGTGCGCGTCCCCCTGCCCGAGGGGCTCGAGGTGGTGACGGTGGGCGGCGACCCGGTCGCCGGCTGGGACGTGGTCGAGGGGGTGCTGGTCGTGACCCCGGCGGCGCCGGTGGAGGGGCGCTTGAGCCTGTCGATCGCCCTCGCCGGCGACGCCCGCGCCGAGCTGTCCAGCCCGGTGCTGGCGCCGGCCGGCGCGGCCCGGGTGAGGGCCGTCGCGGCGGTGGCCCTGGCCGGGGACGGCCTGCTGGAGATGGTCGACCCGGGCTCGGGCCGCCTCGCCAGCTCGACCGACCTGGAGGGGCTGCCGGCCGGGCTCGGTCTGGGCGGCGGCCACGTCGTGGCGGTCACCGAGGTGGCCCGGCCGCCGCGCTGGAGCGTGACCTGGCCCGACGCGGCCGAGGTCCTCGCCGCCCAGGTCGACCGGCTGCTGGTCGACGTCCTCGCCGGGGAGGCCGGCCAGGCCGCCTACCAGGTGTGGGCCGAGGTGCGCTCGAGCGGCGCGCCGACTCTGAACCTGGCGATGCCGGCCGGTTTCCGGCTGGAGTCGGCCGGCCGGGACGGCGCCGCCCTGGTGCCCGGCCTGGGCGGCCAGGGCCTGGTCGTGCCCCTGGCCGCGGGCGGTGACCGGCAGGTGGTGCACCTCGCCGGCCTCGTGCCGCTGGCCGTGCCCGCCGCCGCCGGCCGGTTCTCCCTGCCGATCCCGGCGCTGTCGGCTCCGGTTTCCCGGGTCGAGGTCCGACTGCAGCTTCCCGGCAGCCGCCGCTGCCGGCTCGAGCCGGAGTCGCGGCGGGGCGCCGTCGGCCCGGCCCCGGTCGCGCGGGGGGCGGTGTTCGGCTCGCTGTCCAAGCTCGCCCAGAAGGCCGCGGCGCCGGCCCCGGTCCGCACGGCCGCGGCTGCTGCCCTGTACCCCGAGCCGCCCGGCTTCACCCGGGTCGAGGCGGCGTGGAGCGCGCTCGCCAGCGCGCCGGGGCCGCTCGAGGTGGCGGTCGAGCCCGCGCCCGGCAGGGAGGAGTGGTTCTGATGGTCACCTCTCGCCGCTCGCTGCCACACCGGTCGCTGCCCGTCGCGGCGGCCGCTGCCCTGCTCCTCGCCGTCGCGTCGGCCGCCGCGCAGGCCCCGACCGGGGCCAGCGTCACCCTGCCGCTGGCCGACTACCTCCAGCTCCTCCGCAACCGCAGCTACCTGATCAACACCCTCGGGATGACCGCGTACACCTACGCCGTCGGCGGCATCTCCTTCTGGATGCCGACCTATCTCCAGGAGAACTTCGGCCTCTCGAAACCCGCCGCCGG
>CAYTJW010000157.1:0-9360 GCA_964438135.1 uncultured Thermoanaerobaculia bacterium | reverse complement strand
CCTACCGCGCGTTCCTCCTCAGGTACGCCGGCCTCGCCCAGGAGATCGGGGCCGGTTCCCTGGCCCAGACCGCGGAGATCAAGGGCACGATCGAGTGCGACGCGCCCCTGTCCGCGGAGATGTCCGGGACCGGGTGCGTCTGGTACCGGTCCGTGGTGACCCGGGAGTACGAGGAGCCCTACACCGAGCGGGACTCGGACGGCAAGACCCGGTCCGGAACCCGCAGGGGCTCGGAGACGGTCTCGTCCAACGAGCGTCGCGTCCCCTTCCGGGTCCGGGACGCCTCGGGCTCCTGCGAAGTGGACCCCGAGGGCGCGGCCATGGACGGGGAGAGGGTCCTGTCCCGGTTCGAGCAAGGCGATCAAGGCCCGAGCCTCAGCTTCGGGGGCCTGACCGTCCGGTTGGGGGGGATCGGCGCGGGGCGCAGGACGATCGGCTACCGGCTGGAAGAGTGGGCGGTGCCGACGGGCCGAGCGGTCTACGTGCTGGGTGAGGCCCGGGACGACGGAGGCCGCCTCCGGGTGGGCAAGCCCTCCGCCAAGGGCGGCCGCTTCCTGGTCTCCCTCAAGACCGAGGAGGAGCTGGTTCGCGCCGCGAAGTCCGGCTCCACGATCCTGACGGTGCTGGCGGGACTGTTCACGGCCGCGGCCGTCGTGGTCCTGGTCCTGGTGCTGACCGGCGTGATCTGAGCTTCAGCCGGAATTGAAAGAGGCGCCCCGAAGGATCGGGGCGCCTCTTGTTTGACTGTACGGGCCGGTCCGCAGAAACCTCGGCGGCCGGCCTCTATTTTAGACCTTCGTTCTCAGAAGGCCAGGACGATCACCGCCGCGGCCACGGCGGCAAGGCTGGCCGCAGCGTAGGCGATCAGGGTCAGGGTGCTCTTCCTCATATCGTCCTCTCCTCGGCGGCCTTCGAGCCGCCCGTCCCGGCGGCCTTCGAGCCGCCCGTCCCGGCGGCCTTCGAGCCGCCCGTCCCGGTGGTCCGGGACCGCCAGGCTTCCTGTATGGTTTCCATGCCTATGCCCAGTTCCTCCATCCGGACGAAGAGCTTCGGGAGCTCCTCGGAGAAGAACCGGTCCCTGCGCTCCCGGGCCGCCACGGCGGGCCCGTCCTCGGCCAGGAAGTACCCGGTGCCCCGCTCGCAACGGGCCACCCCCCGGTCCGCCAGGGCCGCCAGGGCCCGGGCGGCGGTGTTGGGGTTCACCTGGAGGGAGACCGCCAGGTCCCGGGCGGAGGGCAGACGCTCCCCGGCGGTCAGGGCGCCGGACACAGCCTGGGCCGCAAGGTCGTCGGCGATCTGCTCGTAGATGGGGGACGAATCATTGAACCTCATCGACCGCTTCCTTCTCCGCCACGCGGAAGTACCCGTAGACCGCAGCGGCGGCCCAGGAGAACCAGCCCCAGGCCCGGAAGACCCAGATCAGGACGGGCTCGGAGGCCGGGTCGAAATCGGGCCGGAACCGGTAGGAGAAGTGCCGGTTCCCCAGGGCTTCCCGGCCCTCCGGGGTGGAAAGGAGCATCCCGAGGACGAAGAGGAAGCCCAGGAACGCGGCCCAGGCCGAGAACAGGGCCCCCGCCTTGACCAGGGAGAGCTTGCCGAACCGGGCCGAGGCGGCCAGGGAAGCGGTCACGAAGAAGAGGTAGCCGAAGACGCTCCCCTCGTCCAGACCGGCCAGGGGGTTGAAGACCACCCCCGGGGAGGCCTTGAGCAGGGCCGCCAGGCCCTCCAGGATCGCGGACAGTCCCGACGCCGCCAGGGCCGCGGCCAGGGGGTACACGACCACGTACGAGACGAAGGCCGCCGCGTACTTTTCGAAGGACGTGGCTGGCAGGAGGATCCAGTCGGACCCGCCCCGGCCGTTGTGCATCTGGGAGAAGGCCCGGCCCGCCAGGAGGACGCCGCCCAGCCAGATCAGGAAGGCCCAGCCGCTTTCGCCGGAGTGGCGGGAGGGGTGGTTGAGGAACGCGGCACCGCCCAGGAGGATGGAAAGGACGTTCAGACCCGCCAGGGCCCCCAGGGCGATGAGGAAGGGGGAAAGGTCCTCGAGCAGGCGGTTGCGGGCGAGGAGCGCGACGCGCTCCGGGGAAAACGGCGTACGTACGGTTGTATCGTTCATTTGAGGTCTCCTGCGTCGGGGTTGTAGGGGCCGGGATTCCGCCCTTCCAGGGCGGCCCGGAAGGCCTCGGGGCGGGACACGGCGGCGGTGAAGGCCAGTTCCAGGTCCGCGCAGCTGCCGGGCTTGGCCAGGAGGGCCGTCCAGCCCAGGGCGTCGCGCTCGGCGTAGATCACCGGCCGGCCTTCCAGGCCGGGAAGCCGTTCCACGGACAGCCGGTCGGACAGGGCCGAGGCGGGGAAGGAGCAGAGGATCTTCCCGCCGTGCAGGATGACGACGGGATCCAGTAGGTTCTCCAGGTCCCGGGCCTGGTGGGTGGAGACCACGATCACCCGGTCCGGCGTGGACGCCGCGGCCAGGGCCCGGCGGAACTGGGCCTTGGAGGGGATGTCCAGGCCGTTCGTGGGCTCGTCCAGGAAGACCGCCCGGGACCCGCCGGCCAGGGCGGCGGCCACCGCGAACTTCTTACGCTGGCCGTAGGACATCTTGGCCACGCTCTTCCCCGGGTCCACCGCGAACTCCTCGAGGAGGGACCGGAAGAGCCCGGCGTCCATGGCCGGACGGAAGGCCCCGTAGCGTTCCAGCCAGGTCTCCGGGGAGAGGGCGGGGCCCCAGGGGTCCTCGGGGCCGAAGCAGACGTCCGCCAGGACCGCGGCGGTCGCGTCGCCCGGTCGACGCGCCGCGCTGGCCACGATACACAGCCCAACCGGGGAGGACCGATGGGACTGCTGGCTGGACCGCTGAGCGTCACCCGTTGCCGCGTCACCGCGCGCCCCGACGCGCCCGACTTCGACGAGCTGCGCTTCGTCGAGATCGAACCGGGCTCGCAGCTGCGCGAGCGCGTCGGCTTCGTGCCGTTCGAGCCCGGCGCCCCCTACCGCACCGGCCACCTGCAGTGGGCGTTCCGGGTCCGCGTCGACCGGCTCCGGCCCGACCCGGCGGCGGTGGTCGAGCGTTTCAAGGCGCTGCTCAAGGCCGAGCGGGAGGCGACCGGCGACCCCTTCGTCCCGCCCGCGCAACGCAAGAGGCTGCGCCAGCTCGCCGAGGAGGAGCTGCTCGCGCGCGCGGCGCCGCGCACCAAGATCGTCGAGGGGGTGCTCGACGACATGAGGCTCTACCTCGGCACCACCGCCAACGCCTGGCTCGGCGTCGTCCTCGCCGCCCTGCGCGAGATCGGGGTGGTGGCCGAGTTCTCGTCGCCGTGGCTCGACCGCGGCGAGCCGGACCTGGAGAGCGAGGTGGTGGAGGTCCGCCAGGCCTGGCAGTCCGTGCGCGGCTGTCGCTTCCTCAAGGCGATGGTCGAGGACCCCGAGGTGATGGTCGAGCCCGAGGCGGGGGCGGCACGGTTGGCGACCCGCGAGGCGAGGGTCGGCCTCACCGGCGCGGTGCTCAACGACCTCCTCCACTACCTCGAGCAGGACGCGGAGATCCTGGCCGCCAGGCTGGTGCTCGACGAGGTCTCGTTCCGGCTCGACGGCCTCAACTGGCGCCTGTCCGGCTTCCGCGCCGAGACCGAGCGCCACGACAGCTGGGTCGACACCCTGGCCGAGCGGGTCGCCGCGGTGGCCGAGCTGCTCGACCGCCTCGACGCCAAGTACGAGGCGGTGGCGAAGGGATGGTGAGGCGGCACGGCGAGCCTCGCACGAGGCTCTTCGGTGAGGCTCCGGGTCCGCTGTCCGGTCCGTCCAGGTTGACTGCCCTCGGCGCCGACGCTCGGGCGACGGCGCCGGCATCGCCGGGCCCGGCACCGCCCCGGTCGACCGGAAGGTCGAGCCAGCCCGGCGGCGTCCTACTCCGGCCGGCGTTCGCTCGGGTGCGCGGCGAGCCAGCGCTCGAGCAGGGCCACCATCTCCTCGTTGCCGGTCGCGCGGGCGAGGTCCAGGCAGGAGCGCCCCTCGGGGTCGACCGCGTGGGCGTCGGCCCCGGCCTCGAGGAACAGGCGCACCCGGGGCACTCTCTGCTGGACGATCTCGAGGTGGAGGAGCGTGCCCCAGGGCCCGACCACCAGGTCGGGGTCGGCGCCCCGCTCGAGCAGCAGCCGCGCGACCTCGTCCTGGCTGGTCATCTGCAGCGCGTGGGCACCGCCGGCATCGCGCTGGTTGGCGTCGACGCCGGCGGCGAGCAGGGCTGCCACGTCCTCCAGCGTTCCCTCCAGGGCGGCGTGGTGGAGCGGTCTCATGCCGAGCTCGTTGTGGGCGTGGACCCGCCCGGGGTGGGCGGCGAGGACGGCGCGCAGCCGCCCGGCGTCGCCGCTGCCGATGGCGTCGAAGACGTCCTGGACCGTCTCGAGGAAGAGCTCCAGCACCGGCGCGTGCCCGCCCTGTCGCCCTGCGTCGAAGGGGGTGACGCCGCCACCTTCATCGGCGAAGGGCTCGGCGCCGGCCGCGAGCAGGACCCGGCAGGTCTCGACCTGCCCGAACAGCGCCGCCAGGAACAGCGGCCCGGCGCCCTCCGGCGTGGCCAGCCGCGGGTCGGCGCCCGCCTCGAGCAGCCGCCTGACCACGCCGACGTGGCCGTTGCGCGCCGCCCAGTGAAGGGGTGAGAAGCCGTCGCCGTCGACCACGTCCACCCTCGCCCCGGCGGCCAGGAGCAGGTCGACGCCGCCTTCGTTGCCGGTGAAGGCGGCGGCGTGGAGCGCGGCGTTGCCCCGCAGGTCCCGGGCGTTGACGTCGGCGCCCGCGGCGACGATCACCTCGAGCAGGTCGGCGCCGGCCACCCCGGCCCACCTGATGAGCATGGTCGTGCCGCGCTCGCCGCGGGCGTGGACCTTGTCCGGGTGCGCGGCGAGGACGGCGGCGACCTCGTCCGGGCCGACGTCGACCGACGGCTGAAACGGGTGGGCGTCGGGGTTCGCGATCGTCTCCGGCGCCGGCGTGCACCCCTCGAACAGGTCCAGCGACGGTTTCGGTCTCGAGCCCGCGGTGTCGTCCCTGCCCATTGCACCCTCCTGGTCCGGCCGTCACGCGCCGATCCGACCCCGACGACTGCCTGTCACTGTCGGCCCCCAACCAGTCCCCGTCAACCGCACCGCCGCAGGCTCGTCCTGGCCGGCGAACGCCTGCCCCCGGCGCTGACGGCTGGGCCCGGGCTATCCCTCGGCCAGCCCGGCGAGCAGGGCGTCGAGCCTGTCCCGCGGCAGCCAGACGCCGCGGACCATGACGCCGACCGGCCGCTCGAGAACGGTCAGGTCCTCGAGCGGGCTCCCGCTCACCAGGACGAGGTCCGCGCGCAGGCCCGGCCGGATCGTCCCGAACTGGTCTTCCTCGCCCAGGAAGCGGGCCGGCTCGACGGTGGCGGCGCGGAGTGCCTCGTAGCGCGACAGGCCGGCGCGCTCCAGGTACTGCAGCTCCTGCTGCAGCGAACGACCCGGGATCAGCATCGGGACGCCGTAGACGTCGGTGCCCGCCAGCAGCGGCACCCCTTCCCGGTGGAGTGCCAGCAGGAGCGCTCGCGTCAGCTCCGGGTAGCGACCCATCAGGGTCGCGACCAGGGGCGGGACCACGGGCCCCAGCGCCAGCCACTCCTCCCGCTTCGCCTTCGGCAGGTAGCGGAAGGCGGGGTCGGCCGCGTACCTGGCCCCTTCCGGGCCGGCCAGATCGATCGCCATCTGGTACATGAAGGCGGTGGTGACGACCCGGTTGCCGCTCGCCTTCATGGCCTGGGCGAGGCGCCGCACGCTCGCGTCGCTGGTCCGCCAGGCCAGGGGCAGCCAGTGGCTCGCGACGGGGATGGCCAGGCTCAGGCCGACCAGGGCGAGGACCGAGCCGCGGAGCCGGTGCACCCAGGTCGCGCCGGGCGAGCGCCACAGCGACACGGCCAGCGCCAGCAGCCCGAGGGCCGCGAGGACCAGGAGACCCCCGCTGGCGGTGTACCCGACCAGCAGCGGCACGCTGCCGTACAGCAGGCCACCCGGGGCGGTCAGCACGCCGCAGGCGACGGCGAACGCGGCGACGGGTAGCAGCCACTGCGCCAGCCGGCGGGCGCGGCCGAGCTCGGGCGGCAGCTCGGGTGCGGTCCTCCGGCGCAGCCGGCGCGCCAGGGCGGCGCCGCCGCTGCCGGCCGCGAGGACGACCAGGAGCAAGAAGCTCCCCAGGACCAGCAGCAGGTTGCGCTGCATCCCCCGGCTGGGCATGAGGTAGAGGACGTTGAGCTCGCCGACGTGGGCGAGGGTCTGGCCGCTGCGCAGGAACGCCTCGAGCCCCAGGCTGTCCGGCGCGTGCCCCACGAGCGGCATCCCCTCCCGCCGGGCCACCTCGTTGAGGCGGAGATAGGACTCCAGCGACAGGCCGACGGTGGTGAGCGTCTCCCAGGTCTCGTTGTCGACGACCTGGCGGTACTTGACGAGGTCGTAGCCGTCGCGCTTCTGCCGCAGGACCTCCTGCTCCACCTCGGTCGGCGTCCGGACCCGGGGCTCGTTGACGAACTCCCCAGAGGTGTAGAGGTTGGGCGCCAGCAGGGTGCCGTCGGCGAGGCGCCGCTTCCAGTCCAGGTGCACCGGCTGGCCGCGGAGGTTGAGGACGGTGGTGACGCCGTGGGCCAGGAACAGGGCGCCGTCGCCGAAGTCGGGCCGCGGCTCGACCAGCGAGTCGAAGTGGGCGTGACTCTCGACCAGGCCCGGCAGCAGGGTGCAGCCGGCGCCGTCGATCACCGTGGCGTCGACCGGGACCACGACCTCCCCGCCCGGCCCGAAGGCCTCGATGAGACCGTCGCGGACGACGACGGTCTGGCCCTTCAGGACGACCTCGCGGTCCATCGGCACCACGTCGACGCCGACGAAGGCGAGCGGCCGGCCGGCCGCGGCCTCCTCGCCGCCGAGCGGCGCGCCGCCACAGAGGGCCAGCGCGACAGCCAGCGCCGCGGGCCGGGACCTCCTCCACCCCTCCATGCGCGCCTCCCGCGACGGGGCAGGGAGCCCCGTCGCCATGAATCGAGTGCAGCCCGGGCCGAGCTCGGCGCGGCGCGGGCGGGGCGGAGGGGAAGGGCCCGGGTCAGGGCGACCGACCCGGGCCCCGGCTCGGCCCGGCGCGTGCTTCAGCGCGGCACCGACGAGCCGTCGTTGTCGACCCAGTCGAGCTTCCAGCCCATGTACTTGTCGGCGTCGTGCCAGCCGTTGTGGTTCTCGTCGTACTGCTGGACGACGACGACGATGTTCTTGTTGTCCGGGCTGTAGAGGGCGACCATGCACTTGGGCCCGATCAGGGTCATGATGTTGTGCATGGCGAGGTCCTCGAGCGGGGTCGCCCACCGCCCGTAGGCCCAGTTGCTGTAGCTGGTGCTCCAGCCCTGGCTGGTCGAGTGCGGCTTGAGCCAGATCCACGAGCCGGACTCGAGCAGGTTGTGGGCGTGCTGGTCCTGGAACGCGATCTCGAACGCCCAGTCGTGGAGCGTCGAGCTGCCGCCCGAGGCCTGCGCCTGGACCACGACCGAGCCGTCGCCCCAGTTGCAGGGCGAGACGACGTTCTTGACCAGGCTGTAGACGTCGGCCCAGGTCCGCTGCGGGGCGACGTCCATGCCCTGGAGCGGGACGTTGTCGTCCCAACACGCGTCGTGCAGCTGGACGGTGCTGGACGCCACCTTGAGGTGGTAGCTGGTCAGGTTGACGACGGTGAAGCTGACGTCGCAGGCGTAGACCCAGATGCCGGAGCCGTTGAGCTCGTCGGCCCGCGCCGGCCCCGCGCCCGCGACCACGGTCAGGACCAGGAGCGCCGCCGCCGCGCCCCCCCACCACCTCGCGCTACCGCTCGTGCCGGTCATGGCTCGCCTCCGGTCGCTCGTGGCTCGGTCGCTCGTGGCTCGGCCGCTCGTGACTCGGTCGCTCACCCGCCGCCTCCCCTTCCAGCCTGGTCTTGCCCTGCTCGAACGCCGTCGCCAGCTGCTCGAGGAGCTTCTTCTGCTCGTCGGAGAGCTGGTGGTGCCGCTGCAAGGACCGGTACGCCTGCCGGTAGGTCTCGAGCCGGGTCGCGTCGAGCGACTCGAAGAGGTGGGCGAGGGCGAACAGCCTCTTGGGGTCGCGGCGCCCGAGGTGGCTGTGCATCCGCCGGCCGGCCTCGCACTTGTTCAGGGCCGACATGTCCGAGCCGGTCCGCGCCGCCTCGTACAGGCCGTTGGTCCAGATCACGACGTAGGCGATCGGGGCGTCCCAGGGCGCGTACGAGTAGCGGGCGCTGTGGTTGTCCTGGTTGTGGCCGCGGATCAAGTGGGTGGTGACGACGAAGTTGCCGGCGAAGGTCCCCGCCATGCCCTCGTTCCAGCCCGCGTCGACGGCGTCGCTCGCCTCGCCCTCGTCGCACTCGGAGCAGTCGGTGATGACCCCCGGCTTGCCGCTCGAGGTGTCCGCCGCCGAGCCCTGGTCGGGCCACGGGTAGGCGGCGAAGTAGGTCTTCGTGCCGCCGGTGTCGTCGGAGTTGGCGGCGTCCCACGACGAGCTCGCCAGCTCCTTCACCGCCAGCACCTCGTCGTACCAGGCGATCGGGTTCTCCGGGTCGAGGGCGACGCCGATGGTGTCGATGACCACGGTCAGGGTCGAGACGACGATCTCGAGCACCTCGGCCACCAGCTCCCGGTTCGAGCCGTCGCGGGAGAAGAAGAAGCCGATGTCCACCGGGCCCGTCTGGTCCATGTGGCACTGGTCCGCCGGCACGTCTTTCAGCCGCAGGCTGAAGTAGGCGGACGAGACGGTGCCCTCGCGGTCGTTGAAGGACACCGCCGTGCTCAGGGGGTGGAGCGCCGAGTTGTTGGTGGTCGGCGTCCACACCTGGCAGGTCGGGTTGGTCGGGTCCGGCGCCCAGGTCGCGTCCAGCGCCGGGATCGACTTGGGCAGCCCGACCGGCAGGAAGATGAACTTCTTGGCGTCGTTGCGGTCCCGGTTGGTCTGGTCGGTGACCGTGTCGCGGTCGGCCTCGACGATCTCGTACGGCGTCAGGTTGAGGATGTAGATGCCCATCGTCTTGGAGTAGACGGCGTTCTGCAGCAGGTCCGCCGGCGTCGGCGGGGTCGAGGTCGGCCGGGTGTAGGCCGAGGCGCCCGCCGCCGGCCCGAGGGCCAGGCCGAGGGCCAGCAGCAGGCACGACAGGGCGCGTGGTGTCTGTGGCGTCATGGGTCTCCCTTCCGGTTGCGTGCTCTCCGCGGTGGGGTGGGGCTCGGGTGGCGGCAGCGGCGCCGCACGCGCTGGATCCGCGTGCCGCTGGTGCACCTCCTGTCCTGCGCCGCCGGGCGGCAGGCGGTCCGCGGCGTCGCGGGGTCGGCAG
>CAYTJW010000156.1:0-9361 GCA_964438135.1 uncultured Thermoanaerobaculia bacterium | reverse complement strand
TCGTGTCGGTGGCGGCCTCGCTCATCCCCTTCCTCGAGCACGACGACGCCAACCGCGCCCTGATGGGCTCGAACATGCAGCGCCAGGCGGTGCCGCTGGTCCGGCCCGAGGCGCCGATCGTCGGCACCGGCATGGAGGGGGTCGTCGCCCAGGACTCGGGCGCGGTGGTGGTGTGCCGGCGGGCCGGGGTGGTCGACAAGGTCGACAGCCAGCGCATCATCGTCCGCGTCGAGGACGAGGGCGAGTTCGGTGCGGACATCTACCAGCTGACCAAGTTCCGCCGCTCCAACCAGAACACCTCCATCAACCAGAAGCCGATCGTGCACGAGGGGCAGCGGGTCGCCAAGGGCCAGGTGCTGGCGGACGGCCCCAACACCCAGCGCGGCGAGCTGGCGCTGGGCCACAACGTGCTGGTGGCGTTCATGCCCTGGCGGGGTTACAACTACGAGGACGCCATCGTCATCTCGGAGAAGCTGGTCAAGGAGGACTACTACACCTCGATCCACATCGAGGAGTTCGAGACCTCGGCCCGCGACACCAAGCTCGGGCCGGAGGAGATCACGCGCGACATCCCCAACGTCGCCGAGTCGGCCCTGGGGCAGCTGGACGAGGCGGGCGTGATCCACATCGGCGCCCAGGTCCGGCAGGGGTCGATCCTGGTCGGCAAGGTGACCCCCAAGGGCGAGACCCAGCTCACCCCCGAGGAGAAGCTGCTGCGGGCGATCTTCGGCGAGAAGGCGGGCGACGTCCGCGACGCCTCGCTGCGCTGCCCGCCCGGGATCGAGGGGGTGGTCGTCGGGGTGCAGGTGTTCGCGCGCAAGGGCGCGGACAAGGACTCGCGCCAGCTCGCCATCGAGGACGAGGAGATCGCCCGGATCCGCAAGAACTCGGACGACGAGAAGCGCATCATCCTCGAGGTCAGGGACTCCAAGATCGACCGCCTGCTGACCGGCGCCAAGGTGACCGAGGAGGTCGTCGGGGCGGGCGGCGAGGTGGTGGCGCGCAAGGGCGGCACGCTCGAGGCGGGGGCCGGCCACAGCCTGACCAAGGCGCAGCTGATGGCGCTGCCGGTCTCCGACCGCCTGCTGCTCGACAAGGTGCGCCTGATCGTCCGCCAGGCCGAGTCCCAGATCGAGGTGCTCGAGCAGATCAACCAGGAGCGGGTGGAGCTGCTGCGGCAGGGCGACGAGCTGCCGCCGGGGGTCATCAAGCAGGTCAAGGTCTTCATCGCCATGAAGCGCAAGCTCCAGGTTGGCGACAAGATGGCCGGCCGGCACGGCAACAAGGGCGTGATCTCGGTCGTTCTCGCCGACCAGGACATGCCCTTCATGCCGGACGGGTCGCCGGTCGAGGTGATCCTGAACCCTCTCGGCGTGCCGTCCCGCATGAACGTCGGCCAGATCCTCGAGACCCACCTCGGCTGGGCGGGACGGGAGCTGGGCCTGCGCTTCTCGTCGCCGGTGTTCGAGGGCGCGACCGAGGACGAGATCCGCGGCATGCTCGAGCAGGCCGGCCTGCCCGAGGACGGCAAGACCCTGCTCTTCGACGGCATGACCGGCCAGCCCTTCGAGCAGCGCGTCACGGTCGGCCACATCTACATGCTCAAGCTCAGCCACCTGGTGGACGACAAGATCCACGCCCGCTCGATCGGGCCGTACTCCCTGATCACGCAGCAGCCGCTCGGCGGCAAGGCGCAGTTCGGCGGCCAGCGGCTGGGCGAGATGGAGGTGTGGGCGCTGGAGGCGTTCGGTGCGGCCCACACCCTGCAGGAGCTGTTGACGGTCAAGTCCGACGACGTCGAGGGGCGGGCCAAGGTCTACGAGGCGATCGTCAAGGGCCAGGTGCCCGAGGAACCGGGTCTGCCGGAGTCCTTCAACGTGTTGGTGCGGGAGCTGCAGGCCCTCGCCCTCGACGTCGAGCTCCTGCAGCAGGACGAGGAGTAGGGGGGAGGCAGCATGGAGCGATCGACCCTGAGCGAGGTCCGCAGCTTCTTCGAGAAGCCGAAACCCCTCAATGACTTCAACGCCATCCGCCTGGGCCTGGCGAGCCCCGAGAAGATCCGCTCCTGGTCGCACGGTGAGGTGACCAAGCCGGAGACCATCAACTACCGCACCTTCAAGCCCGAGCGGGACGGTCTGTTCTGCGCCAAGATCTTCGGCCCGGTGACGGACTGGGAGTGCTTGTGCGGCAAGTACAAGCGCATGAAGTATCGCGGCGTGGTGTGCGACAAGTGCGGGGTCGAGGTCACCAAGTCCAAGGTCCGGCGCGAGCGGATGGGCCACATCGAGCTGGCGGCGCCGGTCTCCCACGTCTGGTTCTTCAAGGGGCTGCCGTCGCGGATCGGGCTGCTCCTCGACATGACCATGCGCGAGCTCGAGCGGGTCCTCTACTTCGAGGCCTACGTCGTCATCAACCCCGGCGACACCGGCCTGGAGGAGCGCCAGGTCCTGACCGAGGAGGAGTTCCGCAAGGCCAAGGACGACTTCGGCGAGGCCTTCGACGCCCAGATGGGCGCCGAGGCGATCCGCAACCTCCTGGAGCGGCTGGACCTCGACGACATGGCGAGCGAGCTGCGCCTGATCATGCGCACCGAGACCTCGATCATGCGGCGGCAGAAGGCGGCCAAGAGGCTGAAGCTGGTGGAGGCGTTCCGCCGCTCCGGCAACCGCCCGGAGTGGATGATCCTGGAGGTGATCCCGATCCTGCCACCGGAGCTGCGGCCCCTGGTCCCGCTCGACGGCGGCCGCTTCGCCACCTCCGACCTCAACGACCTCTACCGGCGGGTCATCAACCGCAACAACCGGCTCAAGAAGCTGCTCGACCTGCGCGCCCCGGAGGTCATCGTCCGCAACGAGAAGCGGATGCTGCAGGAGGCGGTCGACGCCCTGTTCGACAACGGTCGCCGCGGTCGGGTCATCAAGGGCTCCAACAACCGGCCGCTCAAGTCGCTGTCCGACAACCTCAAGGGCAAGCAGGGGCGCTTCCGCCAGAACCTGCTCGGCAAGCGTGTCGACTACTCCGGTCGGTCGGTGATCGTGGTCGGGCCCGACCTGCGGCTGAACCAGTGCGGCCTGCCCAAGAAGATGGCCCTCGAGCTGTTCAAGCCGTTCGTCTACCACGAGCTCGAGAAGCGCAACCTGGCCAGCACGATCAAGATGGCCAAGGAGCTGGTGGAGCAACAGACGCCAGAGGTGTGGGACGCGCTCGAGACGGTGATCCGCGAGCACCCGGTGCTGCTCAACCGCGCCCCGACCCTGCACCGCCTCGGCATCCAGGCCTTCGAGCCGGTGCTGGTGGAGGGCAAGGCGATCAAGATCCACCCGCTGGTGTGCGCGGCCTACAACGCCGACTTCGACGGCGACCAGATGGCGGTGCACGTGCCGCTGTCGCCCAAGGCCCAGCTCGAGGCGCACATCGTCATGCTGTCGACCCGCAACATCCTGTCACCGGCCAGCGGCCGGCCCCTGGCCGTGCCGTCCCAGGACATGGTCATCGGCGTCTACTACCTGACGACCGAGAACCCGACCGCCCGCGGCGCCGGCAAGACCTTCGCCAGCCAGGAAGAGGTGTACCTCGCCCACGCCGCCGGCCTGATCGGCACCCAGGCGCCGGTGCAGCTGCGCTTCTCGGGGCGTCTCATCGACCTGGAGGCCCAGGGCCGCAGTCAGGACCCGCTCCACGCCGACACGATCGAGGTCGACAACATGCTGTTGGAGACCACGGTCGGGCGGGTGCTGTTCAACATGCAGCTGCCGCCGGCGATGCCGTTCATCAACGGCCAGCTCAGGAAGAAGGGCCTGCAGAACCTGGTCGCCTACTCCTTCATGCACATGGGCCACGAGGCCACGGTCAAGCTGCTCGACGACCTCAAGGAGATCGGGTTCCGACACGCCACCATGGCCGGCCTGTCGCTGTCGTCGCGCGACATGGTCGTGCCCGAGCGCAAGGTCGAGCTCCTCGACCAGGCCTACCGCGAGGTGGGCGAGGTCGAGCGGCAGCGGACCGAGGGTCTCATCACCACCGGCGAGCGGCACAACAAGATCATCGACATCTGGCACCGCGTCACCGAGGACGTGGCCAAGGAGATGTTCTCGCGCATGGCCGACCTCGACCCCGAGAGCGGCCACTTCAACCCGATCTTCATGATGGCCGACTCCGGCGCCCGCGGCTCCCGCGAGCAGGTGCGCCAGCTGGCCGGCATGCGCGGCCTGATGGCCAAGCCCTCGGGCGAGATCATGGAGACGCCGATCACGGCCAACTTCCGCGAGGGGCTGTCGGTCCTGCAGTACTTCATCTCCACCCACGGTGCCCGCAAGGGCCTGGCCGACACCGCGCTCAAGACCGCCGACTCGGGCTATCTGACGCGCCGGCTGGTGGACGTGGCCCAGGACGTGATCGTGGTCGAGCACGACTGCGGCACCGAGAACGGCATCGAGGTCACCGCCATCACCGAGGGGGGCGAGATCCTCGAGCAGCTGCGGGACCGCGTCGTCGGCCGGGTCGCGGCCGAGGACGTCTACGACCCGATCGAGGGCCAGCTCATCTGCCCGATGAACACCGAGATCACGGAGGCCATCGCCAGCCAGGTCCAGGAGGCGGGCATCGAGCGGGTCAAGATCCGCTCGGTGCTGACCTGTGAGACCGAGCGGGGCGTCTGCCAGCTGTGCTACGGCCGCATGCTGGCTTCCGGGCACATGGTCGAGATCGGCGAGGCGGTCGGCATCATCGCCGCCCAGTCGATCGGCGAGCCCGGCACGCAGCTGACCATGCGGACCTTCCACTACGGTGGCACCGCCACCCGCGGCGGGGAGTCGTCCCGCCACGTCGCCAACCACAACGGCAAGGTCCGCTACCTGAGCGTTGCCACGGTGGTCAACAAGGACGGGCAGCGGGTCGCCATCTCCCGCACCGGCAAGCTGGTCATCCTCGACGAGCGGTCGCGCGAGAAGGAGCGCTACTCGGTCGCCTACGGCTCCCACCTGCTGGTCGAGGACGGCCAGGACGTCGAGCCCGGCATGGCGCTGGTGGAGTGGGACCCCTTCACCTCGTCGATTCTCACCGCCATCTCCGGCACGGTCCACTTCATCGACCTGGTCGAGGGCGAGAACGTGCGGGAGGAGATCGACAAGATCACCGGCCACGCCCACAAGATCGTCATCGAGCCGCTGGGCTCCGGCAAGCGCATCCCGACCATCGTCGTGCGCGACGAGGCGCACGGGCAGGAGCGTCGCTACCAGCTGCCGATCGGCTCCCACCTCAACGTCGACGAAGGCAAGAAGCTGGCCCCCGGCGACGTGCTGGCCAAGATCCCGCGCGAGATCTCCAAGACCAAGGACATCACCGGCGGCCTGCCGCGGGTGGTCGAGCTGTTCGAGGCGCGCAAGCCCCGCGACCCGGCGGTGGTGTCGGAGATCGACGGCACGGTGCGGATCACCGAGCCGGTCCGCGGTCAGCGCCGGATCGTGGTCGAGGGTGAGAGCGACGAGCGGCGCGAGTACTCCATCCCGCGCTACGCGCACGTGTCGGTCCAGGAAGGCGAGTTCATCCAGGCCGGCGACCCGCTCACCGAGGGCGCCATCAACCCGCACGACATCCTGTCGATCCTGGGCGAGAAGGAGATGCAGCGGCACCTGGTCGACAAGATCCAGGAGGTCTACCGCTCCCAGGGCGTCACCATCAACGACAAGCACATCGAGGTGATGGTCCGGCAGATGATGCGCTTCGTGAAGGTGGTGGAGCCGGGGGAGACCGACTTCCTGCTCGAGCAGCAGGTCCCCCGCTACCTCTTCGAGCGGGAGAACGACCGGATCACGGCGGCCGGCGGTCAGCCGGCGACGGCCAAGTCGCTCCTCCTCGGCATCACCAAGGCGTCGCTCGCCACCGAGTCCTTCGTCTCCGCCGCCTCGTTCCAGGAGACGACCAGGGTCCTGACCGAGGCGGCCGTGTCGGGCAAGGTCGACAGCCTGCACGGGTTGAAGGAGAACGTCATCGTCGGCCGGCTGATCCCCGCCGGCACGGGCGCCCCCCGCTATCGCCGGACCGTGGTCGAGCCGGTGCCCCAGGACGAGGTGGAGGTCCGGCAGGAGCCGGAGGCGCTCTACCCGGAGATGGCTGACGCGGCGGTGGCGATGCTCGAGGCCCAGCTCGGGCGACCGCGCGGCGAGAGTTGACAGCCGGGGGTATGTCGAGTATTCTTCCGCGGCTTTGGCGTCGAGCCGGGGCACGCTATTTACGAGACTGGAAGGCGGCCGTGCCCTGTCGCTCGGCCCTTCCGACCTGAAGCAGGGAGTCGTGATGCCGACGATCTCACAGCTGGTGCGCCAGGGCCGTCGCATGTTGGTCCTGAATACCAAGAGCCCGGCGCTGCAGGCCTGCCCGCAGCGGCGGGGGGTGTGCACCCGCGTCTTCACCACCACGCCCAAGAAACCGAACTCGGCCCTGCGCAAGGTCGCCCGCGTGCGGTTGACCAACGGCATCGAGGTCACGGCCTACATCCCCGGCGAGGGTCACAACCTGCAGGAGCACTCGCAGGTGATGATCCGCGGCGGCCGTGTCAAGGACCTCCCCGGCGTTCGCTACCACATCATCCGCGGCAACATGGACTGCCAGGGGGTCGAGGGGCGTCGCCAGCAGCGGTCGAAGTACGGCGCCAAGCGCCCCAAGAGCTAGTGAGGAGGGTGGCGAATGCCTCGGCGAGCCACGGTCGTTCGACGTGAGGTCCTGCCGGACCCGGTCTACAACTCGCAGCTGGTGACGAAGTTCATCAACGCGGTGATGTGGCGGGGGAAGAAGACTGTCGCCGAGCGGATCTTTTACGGCGCCCTCAAGTTCATCGGTGAGCGCACGGGCGAGGACCCGCTCAAGGTCTTCAAGCGGGCGATGGAGAACGTGCGGCCGCAGGTCGAGGTCAAGTCCCGCCGGGTCGGCGGCTCCACCTACCAGGTCCCGGTCGAGGTCAACCCGGATCGGCAGCAGTCGCTGGCGATCCGCTGGCTCATCACCTACGCCTCGCAGAGGCATGAGAAGACCATGACGCACCGGCTGGCGGCCGAGTTCTTGGACGCGGCGGCCAACCGCGGCGCGACCATCAAGAAGCGCGACGACACGCACCGCATGGCGGAGGCGAACAAGGCGTTCGCCCACTACCGCTGGTAGGACCGCAAGGACAGGAACAGGGAACAGCGAACCAGGCACGGCCTCGAGGAGCTCTTTGACAACATGCCCCGTGGAACCCAGCTCGAGAAAGTCCGCAATATCGGCATCATGGCCCACATCGATGCCGGTAAGACGACGACTACCGAGCGGGTCCTCTACTACACCGGCATCACCTACAAGCTGGGCGAGGTCGACGACGGCACCACCCAGATGGACTGGATGCCGCAGGAGCAGGAGCGGGGCATCACCATCACCTCCGCCGCCACGACCTGTTTCTGGCGCGATTGCCGCATCAACATCATCGACACCCCTGGCCACGTCGACTTCACCGCCGAGGTGGAGCGCAGCCTGCGCGTGCTCGACGGCGCCATCGCCGTGTTCTGCGCCGTGGGCGGAGTCGAGCCGCAGTCCGAGACCGTCTGGCGGCAGGCCGACCGTTATCGGGTGCCGAGGGTGGCGTTCGTCAACAAGATGGACCGGGTCGGCGCCAACTTCGCCGGCGTGGTCGCCCAGATCCGCGGCAAGCTGAGAGCGACGCCGGTGCCGATCCAGATCCCCCTCGGCAGTGAGGACACGTTCGCCGGCGTCATCGACCTGGTGCGGCTCACGGCCTACCGGTGGCGGAGCGAGACGCTGGGGGCCGAGGTCGACGAGGAGGAGATCCCGACCGAGTACCGTGCCGAGGTGGAGGAGTACCGGGAGAGACTGCTCGAGGCCGTGGCCGAGACCAGCGAGGAGCTTCTGGAGCAGTACCTTGCCAAGGGCGACCTCGACCCGGAGCAGATCCGCCGCGGCTTGCGGGCGGGGACGCTGAGCGGGGCCCTGGTGCCGGTCCTGTGCGGGTCGGCCTTCCGCAACAAGGGCGTCCAGCCGCTGCTCGACGCCGTGGTCGACTTCTTGCCCTCGCCGCGCGACATCCCGCCGATCGAGGGTCACGCCCTCAAGACCGGCGAGCTCGAGGTCCGTCCCGCCGACGACACGGCCCCGTTCGCGGCCCTGGTCTTCAAGATCATGACCGACCCCTTCGTCGGCCAGTTGGCGTTCATCCGCGTCTACTCCGGCCACCTCGCCGCCGGCTCGACCGTGCTGTCGTCGGCCTCCGGTCGCCGCGAGCGGCTCGGCCGCCTGCTCAAGGTCCACGCCAACAAGCGCGAGGACATCGCTGACGTCTACGCCGGCGACATCTGCGCCGTGGTCGGTCTGCGCGACGTGTCGACCGGGGACACGCTGTGCTCGCCCGAGAGCCCGGTCGTCCTCGAGGCGATGCAGTTCCCCGAGCCGGTGATCTCGGTCACGATCGAGCCGCGCACCAAGGCCGACCAGGATCGGCTCGCAGGCGCCCTGGGCAAGCTGACCCAGGAGGACCCGACCTTCCGGGTCTCGACCGACCAGGAGACCGGCCAGACCATCATCTCCGGCATGGGCGAGCTCCACCTCGAGATCATCGTCGACCGGCTGCAGCGGGAGTTCGGGGTGCGGGCCAACGTCGGTCGGCCGCAGGTGGCCTACCGCGAGACCATCGGCGAGGAGGCGACCGGCGAGGGCCTCTGGATCCGGCAGGCGGGCGGGCGCAACCACCACGGGCACGCCTGGCTGCGGATCTGGCCGCTCACCGATGGCTCCGACTTCGAGTTCCAGAACCAGGTCGCCGCCGAGGTCATCCCGCCCCAGCTCGTCCACCCGGTGGAGCTGGGGGTGAGGGAGGCGATGGAGCGCGGCGTGCTCGCCGGCTACCCGATGCTCGGCGTCGGCGTCGCCCTCTTCGACGGCTCCTGGCACGAGGTCGACTCGTCCGAGATGGCCTTCAAGGTCGCCGGTTCGTTGGGGTTCCAGGAGGCTGCCCGCAAGGCCCGGCCGCTGCTGCTGGAGCCGATCATGGAGCTCGAGGTGGTGACGCCCGAGGAGCACACCGGCGACGTCATCGCCGACCTCAACCGCCGCCGCGGCCGGGTCATCAGCATGGAGCCGCGGGCGGGGTTCCAGGTCGTCACCGTCCACGTGCCGCTGGCGGAGATGTTCGGTTACGCGACCGACCTCCGCTCGGCGTCGCAGGGGCGCGCGACCTACACCATGCAGTTCGACCACTACGACGAGGTGCCGCGGGCGCAGGCAGAGCAGATCGTCGCCCGGGCGAGGGGACTGACGGCCTAGGGGAGGCAGTCATGGCCAAGCAGAAGTTCGAGCGGACGAAGCCGCACGTCAACAT
>CAYTJW010000155.1:0-9366 GCA_964438135.1 uncultured Thermoanaerobaculia bacterium | reverse complement strand
GCGCGCGGGCTGGCCGCCGCCGCCCGCCTGCGCGTCGAGCTGCCGCTGCAGCCGGTCATGGTGTGGGGTGCCGCCGGGCCGGTGGAGCTGGCGGTGAGCAACCTGGTCCGCAACGCCATCGAGGCGTCGCCGCCGGAGGCGACGGTCGGCCTGGCGGTCGCCGACGGCCCCCGCTGGGGCGAGGTGCTGGTCGACGACCGCGGGCCGGGCGTCCCCGAGGAGCTCCGCGAGCGGGTGTTCGAGCCCTTCTTCACCACCAAGACCGAGCGCGGCGGCACCGGCCTGGGGCTGTCGATCACGCGTGATATGATCACCCAGCTCGGCGGCGAGGTCGACCTGTCGCCGCTCCCGGGTGGGGGCACGCGGGCGAGCGTGAGGTTGCCACGATGGGAGGCTCCGGCACCGTCCTCGTGATCGACGACGAGCCCGTCCTGCAGGACGTGCTCGGCACCCTCCTACCCCAGCACGGGTTCGAGGTCCGGCCGGCGGTGTCGGCCGCCGAGGGCATGCGCCTGCTGCGCGAGGAGGAGGTCGACGTGGTCCTCCTCGACCTGATGCTGCCCGACCGGCACGGCCTCGAGCTGCTGCCCGAGATCCGCTCCTACGACCCGCAGCTGCCGGTGGTGGTGGTCACCGCCTACTCGTCGATCGAGTCGGCCATCGAGGCGATGCGCCTGGGCGCCTTCCACTATGTGCCGAAGCCCTTCAACAACCAGGAGCTGCTCAACCTGCTGCGGCGAGCGCGGGAGAGCCGCCAGCTCCAGGTCGAGAACCTGCTCCTGCGCAACCGCCTCGACGGCATGGAGGAGATCGTCGGCACCAGCCGGCGCATGCAAGAGGTCTTCGAGCTCATCCGCCGGGCGGCGCCGGCCCGCACCAACATCCTGATCGTGGGCGAGAGCGGCACCGGCAAGGAGCTGGTGGCGCGAGCCATCCACCGCCTCAGCCCGCGCCGCGAGCGACCATTCGTCCCGGTGACCATCAGCGCGATCCCCTCCGAGCTGGTGGAGTCGACCCTCTTCGGCCACGTCAAGGGCGCCTTCACCGGCGCGGTGACCAGCCGCAAGGGGCTGTTCGAGGCGGCCCACGAGGGGACGTTGTTCCTGGACGAGGTGGGGACCATCTCGCCGGACACCCAGGCCAAGCTGCTGCGCGTCATCCAGGACCGCGTCTTCCACCGCGTCGGCGGGGTCGAGCCGATCACGGTCGACGTGCGTCTGCTCGCCGCCACCAACTGCGACCTCTGGACCGAGGTCCAGGAGGGCCGCTTCCGCGAGGACCTCTACTACCGCCTCAACGTCATCTCCATCGAGCTGCCGCCGCTGCGCGAGAGGCCCGAGGACGTGCCCCTGCTGGCGGCCCACTTCCTCGCCCGGTTCACGGCCGAGAACGAGCGCCAGGTGGGCGGGTTCGCCCCGGCCGCCATGGACCTCCTGGCCGACTACGGCTGGCCGGGCAACGTGCGCGAGCTGGAGAACGTCGTCGAGCGGGCGGTGGTGCTCAGCCAGGGGCCGCTGATCGGGGTCGAGGAGCTGCCGGTCGCGGTGCGCGCGCCGCGGCCGCCGGCGGCGAGCGGCGGGGAGTGGGCCGGCGTCGGCCAGGACCTGGCGCGGGCCGCCTTCCCCGCGGAGGGGGTGGACTTCCGGCAGGCGGTGGCCGAGCTCCAGCGGACCCTGGTCCGGCAGGCGCTCGAGCGCTCCGGCGGGGTGCAGCGACAGGCGGCGCGGCTGCTGCGGCTGTCGCCGACCACCTTCAACGAGATGGTCCGTCGCCTCGGCCTGCCGACCGAGGGCGACGGCAGGCCCTCCGCCCCCCCCGGTCTCCAGGGTTAGAATGCCGTCATGATCGACCGTGCTCCCCGCGTCGCCGGCGTCGTCGTCTCCATCGGTCTGCTGCTGGTGGGCTCGGCCACCGCCCTCGAGAAGACCAGCCTGACCCGCGCCCAGGCCAGGCTGAGCAAGGGGGAGAAGGCGCTCGCGAAGGAGGACTTCGCGGCGGCAGAGAAGCTCTTCCGGGAGGCGCTGGCGATCGAACCGGCGTTGCCCGGCTCGCACCTCGGGCTGGGTGCGGCGCTGGTCGGCCAGCGCCGCTTCGACGAGGCGCTGGCGGCCCTGGCCGAGGCGGAGACGCGCTACGTCCGCTTCGAGCAGGAGCTGCAGCAGGCCGAGCTGAGGGCGAAGCAGATCGCGGACCAGGAGCAGGACGCCTACGATGACATGCAGCGCGCCCGCCACGCGCCGCCGCCGGCCCCCGGCGCGGCGTCCTCGGGCGACGGCACCCGTTCGGTCGGCGATCTCACCGGTGACCGGCTCGGCACCACCCAGCACCTGGTCTCGGATCGGTGGAACATGGAGGAGTTCCGGGCCATCCCGGCGCAGGTCTTCTACCTCGAGGGGGTGAGCCACCTGCGCAGCGGCAGCCGCGGGGAGGGCGTGGCGGCGCTCGAGCTGGCACTCCAGCTCGACCCGACCCACGGCCTGGCGCACTACAACCTGGCCGTCGCCCTGCTCGGCGCCGGCGACCCGCAGCGGGCCCAGCAGCACCTCGACGCCGCCCTGGCAGCCGGGGTCGAGACCCACCCCCAGTTCGTCGCCGACCTCGAGCGGGCGCTGGCGCGGTGACCGCATGGTGCCGGCCGGAGCTGCCCTCACGCCACGCCTGAGCGTGGTCATCCCGGCGTTCAACGAGGCGGAGCGACTGCCGCCCACGCTGGCTCGCGTCTTCGCCTACCTGGGCAGCGCCCCCGCCTGGCTGCCGGCCGAGGTCGTGGTCGTGGACGACGGCTCGGGCGACGGCACCGCGACCGCCGTCCGGGCCCTCCCGGCCCCGCCGCCCGGCGTGCTGCTGCGGGTCGAGGAGCACGCCGTCAACCGGGGCAAGGGGGCGGCCGTCCGGACCGGCTTCGCCGCCAGCCGCGGCCAGCTGGTGCTGCTGTCCGACGCCGACCTGTCCTCCCCCATCGGCGAGCTCGACCGGCTCGCCCGCGACCACGACGGGGCCAGCGTGGTGATCGGCTCGCGCGCCCTCGACCGCTCCCTGATCCACGTCCGCCAGCCGTGGTACCGGGACCTCATGGGCCGCACCTTCAACCTGCTCGTCCGGCTGCTGGCGGTGCGCGGCCTGGCCGACACCCAGTGCGGCTTCAAGCTCTTCCCGGGCTCACTCGCCCGCGACCTGGCGCGGGCGCAGCGCCTGGACGGCTTCGCCTTCGACGTCGAGCTGCTGCTGCTGGCCCGCCACTGGGGCAGCGCCGTCCGCGAGGTGCCGGTGCGGTGGGACCACGTCGAGGCGTCGCGGGTGCAGGCGTTGCGCCACTCGAGCCAGATGCTGCGGGACCTCCTGCGCCTGCTGTGGTGGCGGGCCGCCGGTCGCCTCGCCCCGCGTCCCGCCTCCGGCGGCGGATGAGCTCGACCGCGGTCCTGCTGTCGGGCGGGGTCGACAGCTCGCTGGCCCTCGCCCTCCTCGCCGAGGAGGGCCGCGCGCCGCTGACCGCCTTCTACCTCAAGATCTGGCTCGAGGACGAGATGGCCTTCCTCGGCCGCTGCCCGTGGGACGAGGACCTCGGCTTCGCCCGCCAGGCGTGCGCCCTGGCCGGGGTGCCCCTCGAGCTGGTGTCGCTGCAGCGCGAGTACTTCGAGCGGGTGGTGGCGGCGGCGGTCGACGAGCTCCGCGCCGGCCGCACCCCCAGCCCGGACGTCCTGTGCAACCAGCGGGTCAAGTACGGCGCGTTCCTCGACCGGCTCGGCCCGGGCTTCGACCGGGTCGCCACCGGCCACTACGCGCGGGTCGAGCGCCGGGAGGGGGAGACGCTGCTGCTCAAGGGCGCCGACCCGGTCAAGGACCAGACCTACTTCCTGTGCCTGCTCGAGGCGCGCCAGCTGGGCCGCGCCGTGTTCCCGATCGGCGGCCTGCGCAAGCGCGCGGTGCGGGAGGAGGCGCGGCGGCGCGGCCTGGCCGCCGCCGACCGACCCGACAGCCAGGGCATCTGCTTCCTCGGCCGGGTGCCCTTCGACGACTTCGTCCGCTGCCACCTCGGCGAGCGGCCGGGTGAGATCCGCCAGCTGCCCGGCGGGCGGCGGCTCGGCCGCCACCCCGGCCACTGGTTCTTCACCGTCGGCCAGCGGCGCGGCCTCGGCCTCGGCGGAGGCCCCTGGTACGTGGTCGGCAAGTCGGTCGACGACAACGTCGTCTTCGTGACCCGCGGCGAGGGGCGCGACGGGTTCGCCCGCTCGTTCCTGGTGGTCTCGCCGCCGCACTGGATCGGCCCCGCGCCGGCCGACGGCGCCGCCCTCGAGGTGCGGCTGCGCCACGGCGAGCGCCTCCTCGGCTGTCGCGTCGACCTCGGCCGACCGGGCGAGGCGGCGGTGACCCTGGACGAGGCCGACCCGGGCGTGGCGGCGGGCCAGTTCGCCGTCTTCTATGACGGCGACCGCTGCCTCGGGGGCGGCCCGATCGCGCCCGTGCCGCCGCCGGAGTGTTGAGCTGGGCGGCGTTCAGCTGTCAGCTGTCAGCTGTCAGCTTTCGGCTCCCCCGCCCGGCCCGTCGCCATACGCCTCTTCGCGCAGCTGCGGGAAGGCGTCCTTGCCGCCGAGCAGCAGCGCCGAGGCCGGGGCGGCGTCGCGCACCAGCGCGGACAGGTCCTGAGCCAGGCGCCGGATCGCCCACTGGGCGTGGCGGTCCTCGCGCAGCCGCGACAGGTGGTAGACCTCGCGCAGGTTGAGGGTCAGGCCGACCCGGCGGCGGCTCGCGTTCTGGAGGGCGTAGTCCGCTGCCGCCGGCGACTGGCCGCGGCGTTCGAGGGACCGGCGCAGGTGGCGGTGGACCGCGGTCGTGCGTTCGGCCAGGCCGCGGAAGGAGGCCTCCTCGCCGACCTCCACCACCGCCTCCGGCACGGTCGCGCCCAGCTCGGGGTCATAGGGCCCCCAGTGCTGGGTGGCGACGCGGTGCCGCTTGAGCTGGGCCATGGCCGAGGCGTCGACCACCAGCTCGAAGCGGAACACCGCCTCCTCGAAGGCCCGCGGCGGGGCGTCGTAGGGCGACAGGTGGGTGAGCGTCCCCAGCACCAGCCGCCGCCGCTCCTCGGCGGTCATCGACCGCGCCCGCTCCAGGCACGCCGCCATCGAGCCCCGCCCGCCGTCGAACAGCAGCGCCGAGACCACTGCCGCGTCGGCGTCGGCGGTGGCGTCGAGGAGGGTCACGTCGCCGCGCCGCCGGCCGGCCGGGTCTCGCTCCGCCACGGTCACGGCGGCCGTGGCCGCCCGGAGGTCGGCGGCGGCGTGGCGGAAGTAGGCGTCCTCGAGAGAGGCGCCGTAGGCCTGGCGGAAGGCCGCCTCGTCCGCCAGCACCAGGAGCGACGGCGCCACCGATCGCGCCGCCTCGAGCAGGCGCTGGCCGAGGCGGCGGACCTCCTCCAGGGCGGCGCAGCGCATGCGCCGCACCATCAGCTCCAGGTTGCGGGCGTTGGCGGTCATCCCGAGCTGGCCGGCGGTCGCCAGCGCCACCACGTAGCGGGCGTCCTCCTTGGCCAGCCCCTCCAGGGTGCGGCGGTCCTGCGGTCGCAGGAGCAGCTCGGGGCGAAGCTCGCGGAGACGGCGCTCGAGCAGCGGCAGCAGCCGCAGGTAGGCGCGGTTCTGCTCCTCCACCAGCCCCTCGAGCGCCGCGGCCTCCTCGCCCTCGAGCTCGGCCGGGACCACGTGGTCGCCGGCCAAGGTGATGTAGCGCTGTGACTTCTCGGTGAAGGAGCAGAGCCGGTGCCACTCGAGGGCCTCGATCGCCAGCCGCGAGCACCCGAGCACGTCGAAGTTGAGCACCGCGTGCTCGGCCACCGAGTGGTGGCCGAGGCCGAAGACGATGGTGCGGTTCGAGCGCCGCGCCTGCTCCACCTCAGACCGGGCGTGGCGGCGGAGCTCGGGCACCGGCTCCGGCGAGCGGCTGATGCGGGCGTAGGCTGCGGCCAGGGTCTCGGGGCTGAAGACGCCGCCGCCTGGGGCCAGCGCCTCGAGGTCGCCGTTGTGGCCGGCCAGGACGACCTCGAGGGTGGCGCGCGTCGCTGGGGGGGGGGAGTCGGTCATGGCAGCCATCGTCGGGTGGGGATTATAGCCCGCGGTCGCCGCGCGAGCGGGTGGTAGACTGCCGCCCTGTGGCTGCCGCCCGGCACCCCCGGGCCGGGCGGCCGAGGAGAGCCCCATGACCGAGATGGTGCGCACCCGTATCGCGCCCAGCCCGACCGGCGACCCGCACGTCGGCACCGCCTACGTCGCCCTCTTCAACTTCGCCCTGGCCCGCAAGCACGGCGGGTCGTTCATCCTGCGGGTCGAGGACACCGACCGCGAGCGCTCCCACCCGGCCAGCGAGCGGATGATCTACGACGCCCTCCACTGGCTCGGCCTCTCCTGGGACGAGGGGCCGGACGTGGGCGGCCCCCACGGCCCGTACCGGCAGAGCGAGCGCGCCGACATCTACCGCCAGCACGCCGCCCAGCTGGTCTCAGCCGGCGCCGCCTACCCGTGCTTCTGCACCCGCGAGCGGCTGGAGGAGCTCCGGCAGCGGCAGCGGGCGGCCAAGGCCGACCTCGGCTACGACCGCGCCTGCCGCGAGGTCGACCCCGGCGAGGCGGCGCGCCGGGTCTCCTCGGGCGAGCCCCACGTCGTCCGGCTGGCGATGCCGACCTCGGGCGAGACGGTGGTGCGCGACCTGCTGCGCGGCGAGGTCCGCTTCGACAACGCGCGCGTCGACGACCAGGTGCTGCTGAAGAGCGACGGGTTCCCGACCTACCACCTGGCGAACGTGGTCGACGACCACCTGATGGGCATCTCCCACATCATCCGCGCCGAGGAGTGGATCTCGTCGCTGCCCAAGCACGCCGTGCTGTACCGGGCCTTCGGCTGGCAGCCGCCCGTCTTCTGCCACCTGCCGCTGCTCCGCAACGCCGACCGCTCGAAGATCTCGAAGCGGCGCAACCCGGTCAGCCTCAACTACTACCGGCGGGCAGGCTACCTCCCCGAGGCGCTCCTCAACTACCTCGCGCTGATGGGCTGGACCATGCCCGACGAGCGCGAGGAGTTCTCCCTCGACGAGCTGGTGGCGGCGTTCGACCTCGGCCGGGTGTCCCTCGGCGGGCCGGTGTTCGACCTCGACAAGCTGACCTGGCTCAACGGCCGCTACCTGCGCCGCCTGGAGCCGCGCGGGGTGCTGGAGAGGTTGCGCGGTCACCTGCTCGCCGACGACTACCTGCTCGAGGTCCTGCCCCTGGTCCGGGAGCGGGTCGACACGCTCGAGGCGTTCTACTCGTACTCGTCGTTCTTCTTCGTCGGCGAGGTGGAGTACGGCGACGAGGCGCGCGCGCGCCTGGTGGCCAAGAGGCGGACCCGGGAGGAGACCGCGGCCGCGCTCGAGCGGCTGGTGGACGAGCGGCTCGACCAGCTCCTCGACTGGCGGCCCGGGCCGCTCGAGGAGGCGCTGCGGGGCTTCTGCGACGCGACCGGCTGGAGCGCCAAGGAGGTGTTCATGCCGGTGCGGGTGGCGGTGACCGGGCGGGAAGCCACGCCGCCCCTGTTCGACACCATGGCGGTCCTCGGCAAGGAGGTCTGTCGCCGCCGCCTGCGGCGGGCGGTCGAGGTCCTGCGCGCGGGCGCGGGACCGGATCGGGGGTGAGGCATGGCGCGACCACAGGACGACCGCAGTCCGGCGGAGGCCGCCGGCCTCGACCTCATCCGCGCCATCGTCGCCGCCGACCGGGCGGCCGGCAAGCACGGCGGGGCGGTGGTCACCCGCTTTCCGCCCGAGCCCAACGGCTACCTGCACATCGGCCACGCCAAGTCGATCTGCCTCAACTTCGGCGTCGCCGCCGAGCACGGCGGCCGCTGCCACCTCCGCTTCGACGACACCAACCCGACCAAGGAGGAGGTGGAGTACATCGAGTCGATCAAGGCCGACGTGCGCTGGCTCGGCTTCGACTGGGGCGCCCACCTCTACCACGCCTCCGACTACTTCGAGCAGCTCTACCGGTGGGCCGAGCAGCTCATCCGCGCCGGTCGGGCCTACGTCGACGACCTCTCCGCCGAGGAGATCCGCGACCACCGCGGCACCCTGACCGAGCCCGGCCGCCCGAGCCCATACCGCGATCGCCCGGCCGACGAGAGCCTCGACCTGTTCCGGCGCATGCGCGCCGGCGAGTTCCCGGACGGCGCGCGGGTGCTGCGGGCCAGGGTCGACATGGCGTCGCCCAACCTCAACCTGCGCGACCCGGTCATGTACCGCATCCTGCGCTCGCCGCACCCGCGCACCGGCGACGCCTGGTGCCTCTACCCGACCTACGACTGGGCGCACGGCCAGTCCGACGCCATCGAGGGCATCACCCACTCCATCTGCACCCTCGAGTTCGAGGCCCACCGGCCGCTCTACGAGTGGTTCCTCGCGCAGCTCGAGCTGGCCCACCGGCCGCAGCAGATCGAGTTCGCCCGCCTCAACCTGACCTACACCGTGATGAGCAAGCGCAAGCTGCTGCAGCTGGTCGAGGAAGGGCACGTCAGCGGCTGGGACGACCCGCGCATGCCGACCCTGTCCGGCCTGCGCCGGCGCGGCTACACACCGGAGGCGATCCGCGACTTCTGCGACCGCATCGGCGTCGCGAAGAGGGACAGCGTGGTCGACCTGGCGTTGCTCGAGCACGCCGTCCGCGACGACCTCAACCGGCGCACGCCGCGACTGATGACCGTGTTGCGGCCGCTCAAGGTCGTCATCACCACCTACCCGGAGGGGCTCGTGGAGGAGCTGGAGGCGCCCTACTTCCCGGACGACCCGCCGCGCATGGGCTTCCGCCGCGTGCCCTTCTCGCGCGAGCTGTACGTCGAGCGCGACGACTTCCGCCTCGACCCGCCGAGGGACTTCTTCCGCCTCGCCCCGGGTCGCGAGGTGCGGCTGCGCTGGGCCTACCTGATCCGCTGCGACGAGGTGGTGCGGGACCCTGCGACCGGCGAGGTGGTCGAGCTGCGATGCAGCCACGACCCCGCCTCCCGGGGCGGCTCGGCTCCGGACGGCCGGCGGGTCAAGGGGACCCTGCACTGGGTGTCGGCGGCCGCGGCCGTGCCGTGCGAGGTGCGGCTCTACGACCGGCTCTTCTCCAGCCCCAACCCGGGGCGCGACGGCGGCGACTTCCGGGCGGACCTCAACCCTGCCTCGCTCGAGGTGCTCCCGGGGGCGCTGGGCGAGCCGAGACTGGCCGGTCTCGCCGTCGGCGACCGCGTCCAGCTCGAGCGACAGGGCTACTTCTGCCTCGACCCCGACTCGCGGCAGGGGCGGCCGGTGCTGAACCGCACCGTGCCGCTGCGCGACTCCTGGGCCAAGATCGAGCAGGGCAGGCGCTAG
>CAYTJW010000154.1:0-9450 GCA_964438135.1 uncultured Thermoanaerobaculia bacterium | reverse complement strand
CGCGCGACCGGGGTCGCGACGGCCCTGAGGGCCTCCCGGGCTGGGGCGGAGAGGCCCGGGCTGCCGAGCCCGCGTCACGGTGACGCCGCCCGGCGTCTCCGCGGCAGGGTGGCGGCAACGGGTGCTCGACGACGGTGAGCGACACAGGACGGCCGACTGCGTCTCGGAGAGGCGCTGTCTGCCCGGTCGACGGGACGGTCCGCTCGACGCCCTTCGCTGACTGGCTCGAGCTCCCCCAGGAGAACGGGTGAGAGGCGTCGCTTCGTGCCGCCGCTCGGGAGCAGCCCCGGAATCGGTGCCGGGTGGATGAGTGGGCCGGTCTCCCTTCCTGGGCCTCGAGCCCGTTGTCTCCGGCCGCGGCCCGGTGTCGCTGCGGAGGGGCCGGCCCGCTCGCCCCATCTGGGCCCCTGAGGGACCCGTCCGGCCCGGCTCCTTCTCGTGGCTCACGATTCCAGGTTAACCACTTGTAGCTCTTGACAATTGTGCTTCTTCATGGCACCCTGAGGATGGCATCGGGAGCGGCCCCGAAGAGGGGCTCAGCAACCTAGGTTTCGGACTCCCAAGGTGCTTCCCGCCTCGTGCGGGGATGCGGTCGCGGCGGCGAGACCGGCGCGGCAAACAAAAGTCCGGTGCGGTGACCCGCACTCCCGATGCCGGGGGCGCGGGTCGTGTTGTTTCGAGGGATCCCCCCGCCGCACGACGGTGACATGGTCCCCCCGGTGCCGAGGGAGAGGACCGTCATGTCGACCAGCACGACCACGATCGAACTGCCCCTGACCGGACGCGACCCGCGTCGCGGCGCCCGGCGCGAACCCGTCGACCGGAGGGGAGGTTCACGCCCATGAAGCTCGGCGAGCGTCCGATCGAGGAGCGGGCGGAGGTGCTGAGGCGGTGCGGGCTGCGCGTCGACGGCTTCGACCCCGAGAGGGGCACGGTCGACATCCGCGTCCCGCGCCACGAGGGGCTGCCGCTGGCCGTCGACAGCGCCGGCAACCTCGCGGACCGCACCCCGTGGGAGGCGAACCGCGGCACCGAGTTCGGCCTGGCCCGGCCGCGGCGCGCGGTGCGGGCCGTGCAGGAGCTGCTCGCCGACCTGTTCGGCAGGGAGGCGAACAGGGACCTGCGGTACGAGCTGGTGGAGCAGGGCTGGAAGCCCTACACGGAGAGCGGCTGGAACCGGTGGAAGCCAGGGTGCCTGTTCACCCTGGTCGAGCACCCTCGGCCGGTGGCGGCGCGGGTCGACGGCCGCTCGGTCACGGTCGAGGACGCGCTGGGCGACGGCCAGTGGGTGCCCTGCGTCGACCCCGCGCGCGGCGGGGTCGAGCCGCTGACCGACCTGACCCGCGCCATCGTCGAGCGCCGCCTCGGCGAGCTGCGCCGCGCCGTGGCCGAGCTGAACGCCGGGCGGGAGCGGGCGGTGCCGCGTCACGTCGACGACTACCTGCCCCCGCCGGTCCGTCGCCGCCCCCGACCTCTGGGGCGGAGCAACCAGGCGCCGGATGGCCCGCCGCTGCGGCCCTGGCGCGACGTGTTCCGGCCCGCCGCATCCTACTTCACCGGCCACCGGCGGTTCTGCCTCCGCCGCTCCTACGGGGACCTCCTGGAGATGGACGGGTACTCGGGCGGCAACGACGACCTCGACCGCATCCTCGACCTGTGCGGCGAGCACAGCTTCCCGGCCGAGAAGTGGGGCTCGTCCTCGCCGGTGAACGCCACCGACCACAACCTCCAGGTCTGGTTCCTGGACGGCGGCCTGCGGGTTCTGTCCGGCAACTACCGCGGGGGCGACCCGCCGCAGGGCGTGTACGTCGTCGGCACCCTCGCCCTGCGCTGGCTGCTGTGGCAACTGGGCTGCACCCAGCCCCGGCTCCTGCCGGGCGAGGCCCGCCGGCCGACCGAGGCCGAGATCGCTGCGCTGGCCGCATTCCCCTTCCTGCCGGAGGGCAGCAGCGACCACGAGCCCTGGCCGTGCGAGAGGACGTGGCGCAGATGGCAGCGCTGAGCCGGTGCGAGAGGGCACCGACGGTCCCGATTCCCGAGACGGCGGCGAGGCCCAGGTCCTCGCCGCCAGCGAGGAGGTGGCCACATGGCACCGAGGAGCGGATCCCTGGATGAGGACTGCGAGCCGATGCACGAGGGCCTGCGCGAGCCCATCGCCAGGATCCAGGCCGTCGTGGAGGAGGCCGGCGGCGCGGAGAAGCTCGCCGTGCTGGTGTGCCTCATGGACCTCGACACCGGCGGCTGCGTGACCCTGATCAACGGCCAGGCAGGGGCCGTCCACTTCCTGGTCGCCTTCATCAACCGGCACTTCGCCGGCCCGGGGCGGGGGACCGTCGGCGCGGGCTTCACAGCCTGTCCCACCATCGTCACCTCAGCGGACCCGGTCCGAGAATGCGAGGGCGGGTGCCGGATCGGGGGGGCGTCTTCATCTTCTGCGGTGGCGGCCGCCAGGTCGCCATGGGCGACTGGCACCGGTGGCACCGGTGCGGGTGTCCGCCGCGGGCAGTCCCCCGCGGCGGGCCCCGCCTCTCCCCCGATCAGTGACCTCGACGCGACCGGCGCCGAGACGCTGGACCCGGGCACCGGTTCGCCCCCCGTGGCCGGTGGCGGAGCCCCGGAGCGCCGGCCCCGCGCCTCGCCGGGGGCTCACTGGCAGACGAAGGCCGCGGTGTCCCCGGTCGCCGGGGCGAGAGTGCCGGCGGCGTTGTCGTAGGTCCGCGTGAGGCTTCTGGCTGTGTCGGTCACGGTGATGCGGTAGCCCACGTTGGTGGTGGCTGCGGAGAAGAACCAGTAGTGACCGTTGACGCCGCAGCCGTCGAGGACCTTGACCAGCATCTCCCAGTTCTGGGCCGAGAAGAACCACAGCAGTGCCGAGTCGGGGGAGGTGACCTCCGCTCGCTGCGCCCAGCCCGTGCCGCCCGAGAAGTCCTGCCACATCACCTCGACCTTGAAGCGACCACCCTGCAGGCAGACCGTGTCGGCGTCGGCCTGACAGCTGCCGCCTCCCCCGCTGACGGTGAAGGTCCGGGTGTACTCGTTGTCGCCCTCGTTGGTCTCGGCGACAGCGTTGGCGGCGTCCGCCCGGACCCGCAGCGTGTGCGCGCCGGCCGGCAGCGGTCCCACGACCACGTCGTTGCCGCTGGTGTAGTAGCCGGCGGCGAGGGGGTTGGCGTTGCCCGTCCAGACCAGCGCCCCGTCCAGCAGGAGCTGGTTCGAGAAGCCGGTGCCGGTGCCGCCGGTGCCGGAGTTGACGACGGCGTAGTCGACGCGGAGGGTGTCGGAGGTGCCGATCGAGCTCGCGTCGGTGTGGGTGCCGGCGACGGTGCTGACCACGATGGCGTCGGACCACCCCGAGGGGCGGTAGGGGGTCAGGTTCGCCCCGCCCCCGGCCGCCGCGGTGACGCTGAGCGAGTAGGCGCCGGCCCACGCCGCGGCCACGCCGATGACGTACGTGCCCGAGGAAAGGGGCGTGTAGCTGAAGCTGGCGCCCGTGCACAGCGACCCACCGCAGGCGTCGGCCGAGCTCGCGAGGATGTCGCCGCTGGCGTAGTCCTGGATCGTGACCAGCAGCGGCGGGGTGGACGCGAAGGTGACGGTCAGGCGGATGCCGGCGGTCGCGGACAGCCTCCAGAAGTCGAAGTAGTAGCCCTGGTAGTAGCAGTCGCCGAGGACGTGGTAGACCGGGGTGCCGGGTGTGATGTCGCCGACGAAGTCGTCGCAGTCGAGGGTCTTCTCCGGGTCGCCCGGCCCGGGCAGGGCGCCTGGCAGGAGATCGAGGAGGCGCTCGAACGTCTGGCCCGAGATGCCCGCTCCGGACTGGACCTCCTGCCCGCCGTGGGCCACCAGCGCGAGCCCGAGGAGCACACCGCACATCGCGAAGCACGTTCTCATGTTCCCTCCCGTGATGCCCTGGTTGACGAGTGGCGTCGAGGTGACGCCCGTGGCTGAGAGCAGTCTGCGGCGGCAAGCGGCCCACCACGGGCCGCGGCGCGAAGGCCCAGGCGAGCGGCGGTGTCCGGACGACGGGCGGCGGCTCACCGCCCCGGGTCGCGAGCCGCGCGCCCCCGCACGTCGTCGGGGTGAGGGTGAGGCCTCGCACCAGGGCGGCTGGTGCGCCGGACCGGACCCCAGGAGGGCCAGCATGTCTGATCAGTCGCGCCGCCTGTCACGCCCCGTCGTCGAGCCGGCGCTGCTCCGCTGGGCGAAGAGCGGGAGTGCGCCAGATGGGCATATTCGGCTGCTCTCCAGCCCAGACGCTGCCGCCCCTGCCATGCACCCCGAGAGGCGTGACAGGCGACCAGGATCGCCGAGTGTATGAACCCGGCACGCATCCAGATGGTGTCAACAACGCCGGACCAGGTGCCGGCGTGTCGGGCCCCGCATGGGCTGCGCACGACGATCGAGTCGACGAGCGGCTCAGCGGACGCCTCGACGGCACTGCCCGAGCTGAGCTATCACAGGTATCACGGGCCTGGCACTTCATCCACGATGACTGCCCGACGGACGGTGCTGGTCGCGGCCATGGTCCTGGCGAGCGCCCTCGGGCAGGCGCAGGACTGCCCGGAGCTCGAGGGGCGCTTCCCGCACGGGCCGGCGTTTGCGGTGGCCGTGACCGGGAGCTTCGCGTACGTCTGCAGCGGCGCCACCCTGCTGGTGGTGGACGTCTCCAGCCCGGGCGACCCGAACCCCGTCGCGGACGCCTGGGACGGGGTGCGGGTCCTCGACGTCGCCGACCCCTCGGCGCCGGTCGAGATCGCGGTGTACTCACCGCTCGACCGGTCGTGGGGGGCGTGGGGGATCACCGTGGTCGGCTCCCGCGCCTTCGTCGCCAACGTCAACGCCGGGGTGGAGATCCTCGACCTCTCCGGCTGCACCGGCGCGCTGTTCGCGGACGGCTTCGAGTCCGGCTCGACCTCTGCGTGGTCGGTGACCCACTCCTGACGGCGAGACCGTCGGTCCCGGGACCTCCAGCGGGACCGGACCGCGCCGGCGAACTCCGTGGCGCGCCGGTCTCCCGCTCGCGGCCAGCGAGCCCCTCCCTCGCGACGGCTCCGCCGTGACCATCATACGGCCGTCGCCGCCGGCCGGCCTCACTCCGCCGTGAGGCGCTCGAGCTCGACCGGGACGCCGTCGTCGACGACCGTGAACAGGACGTCCGGCGGGTCGAGGTCGCGGTAGCCGGGGTCGGCGGTGGCGCCGTCCGCGGTGGTCTCGAGCAGGCACGGCTGGTCGCCGTCCGGGGTCAGGTCCGCCACCGCGCTCACCAGCACCGTCGCGCCGGTCGACCAGCTGGCCGCGTCGAGGGTCACCGACGGCGCCGACACCGTGCACTCGGTGAGGTCGAGGGAGGCCAGGCCGACCGTGACCGGGGCCGTCGGCTCGGTGTCGAGGGTGACGGTCACGGTCGCCGATCCGGCCGGCTCGGCCAGCAGGAGGGTGCTCGGCGCCACCTGGAACCCGGCCGCGATGGTGGCGAACACCGCCGTGGTCCGCGCCGGGACCGAGAAGGCGCCGGTCGCGCGGTCGAAGGAGGCGGTCCGCACCACCGGGTCGGCCGAGGCGGCCTGCACCGGGTGGAGCGCCAGGTCGTGGCCCGAGTAGGCCGCGGCGGCGAAGACCTGCGGCTCGTCGCTGGCGTTGAACAGCACGACCAGGTCGCCGCGGCTCGGGTCGAGCTCCCTGGCCGGGTCGGTCAGGGTCATCACGATCAGCCCCGGGACCTGGCTCGGGCCGGTGTTGAGGAAGCCGACCACGCTCTCGACCTCGGCCGCGGTCGCGAGCCGGAACAGGCCCGAGCTCCTGCGGATCGCCAGCACCTCGCGCAGGTGGGCGTTGGCGGCCAGGATGTCCGCCGTGGCGGGCGCGAGGGAGGGGTTGGCGAGGAGCGGCTGCATGACCGGCCAGTTGCTCTGGTTGTCGCCGGCCATGGGCAGGCCGTGGCCCCAGTTGGTGCCGCCGTAGGTGAAGTCGAGCCGGTTGAACCAGTCGCCGGAGTTGTAGCTGTTGCGGTCGAGCGACTTGGACCGCAGCATGTCGTCCCCGGCGTGGACGAACGGCACCCCCTGGCCGAGCACGACCAGGTCGAGCGCCAGGTTCTGCATCCGCACCCGGTCGGCCATCGAGGTTGCCAGCGGGGCCTTGAGCTGGACGGCGTCGAACAGCGTCTCGTTGTCGTGCGCCGAGCAGTAGTTGACGACCTCCTGCGGGTCCTGGGCGTAGCCGGCCGGCTGACCGTTGTAGTCGACGTCGTGGCCGGTCACGGTGGTGCCGAAGCGGTCGACGAGGGTGTAGCCGGCGAGGTTGCCGGCGAGAGAGACCCGGATCCAGTCGGTGCGCTGCAGGAGCCGGTCGAGCTGCTCCGCCGGGGTGCCCTGGTCGGTGGCGTTCGGGTCGTAGGAGAGGCCGGTGGCGAAGCCCTGCTCCTGCAGGCCGGAGAACGGGCCGCCGCCGCGCACCCCGTCGCGGACACGGTCGTTGAAGGTGCCGATGCCCGTGCCGCCGATGTTCGCCTGGGTCGCGTTGACGCCGCGCGCGTTGTTCGCCACCTCGCCGAAGTTCCACGCCTCGCCGTAGAGGTAGATCGCCGCGCCGTCGACGCCGTGCCCGGCCGGGGTCAGCGCGTGCAGGGCGTCCGCGGCGTGGACCATGTTCGCCAGCATGTGGTGCCCCATGAGGTCGAAGCGGAAGCCGTCCACCTTGTAGGCCGTGGCCCAGGTGAGCAGCGAGTCGACCATCAGCTTCTCCATCATGGCGTGCTCGGTGGCGGTGTTCGGGCAGCAGCTGGAGGTCTCGACCGCGCCGTCCGCGTTGAGCCGGTGGTAGTAGCCGGGGACGACCTTGTCGAGCACCGAGTGGTCGTTCTGGCCGGCGGCCGTGGTGTGGTTGTAAACCACGTCCATCACAACCCGCAGGCCGGCGGCGGCCAGCCCCTGGACCATCGAGCGGAACTCGAGGATGCGGGCCGGCCCGTCCGGGTCGGTGCTGTACCCCCCCTCGGGCGCGGTGTAGTGCCAGGGGTCGTAGCCCCAGTTGAAGCCGTCCTGGTCGTCGACCGCGGCGATGATCGCCTGCTGCTGGTCCGAGTCCGGCGGGTAGCCGGCGAGCGCTCCGTAGTCCGGCACGACCTGGTCGGCGCGGCGCTCGGGGACGCTCGAGATGTCGAACGACGGCAGCAGGTGGACGTGGGTCAGGCCGGCCTGGGCCAGGGCGGCGAGGTGCTGCATGCCGTCCGAGCCGCCGTGGGTGAAGGCCATGAACGTGCCGCGGTCGGCCGCCGGCACGGTCTGGTCGTCGACGCTGAAGTCGCGCACGTGTAGCTCGTAGACCACCACGTCCTCGGGCCTGGCGAGCGCCGGCTTGACCAGGCTGTCCCAGCCGGCGGGCTCGAGCGCAGGGTCGTCGAGGTCGACGATGTGGCTGCGCGCGCTGTCGGCCGCCAGGCTCAGCGAGTACGGGTCGGTGACCAGGTTGGTCTCGACCGCCCGGGTCGTCGGCGCCCACACCTGGACCTGGTACAGGTAGTACTGCCCGACCCAGCTGGCGTCGCCGGCGACGCTCCACACCCCGCTCGCCGGGTCGAGGGTCATCGGGTAGGTGGTCGGCACGGTCGCGGGTGAGGAGTCGGCGTACAGGACCAGGATGACGCCCTGAGCGGTGGGCGCCCACAGCCTGAGCGTCGGCACGCCGCCGGCCAGCTCGACCCCGAGCGGGCCGGAGTAGGTGTAGAGGTCGTCGAGGACGCCCGGGATCTGCAGCGAGGTCGCGTCGAGCAGCAGGCTGGCGCCGTCGTCGACCGCCGAGATCGCGGTCTGCCCCTTGAGCAGCGCCGGCACCTGGGCCAGGTCGCCGGCGGCGACGCGGAACGCCGCCATCCCGGCGAGGTGCGGGAACTTGTCCGTGACCGCGGCGGGCAGGCCGGCCGGGTCGCGGGTCAGGACCAGGGTGGTGGTCGCGCCCTGGACCCCGCCCGCGGCCAGCGACAGGCCGCCCGCCGGGGCGCCGTGGAGGCGGACGGTCGCGGCCGGCAGCAGGGCCGAGGCCGAGCCCCAGGCGACGGTGTCCTCGAGCACCCAGTGGGCCCGGGCCAGGTTGAGGTTGCCGGCCGGCGCGCCGCCGACGGTGACGGTCAGGACGTGGCTCGAGGAGTCCCAGGAGAAGAGGATCTCGGCGCAGTCGGCCGGCACCGTGAACGGGATGTTGGCGCCGTTCTGCACCCCACCCTGGCCGTAGTTCACGTCCCAGCTCTCGTCGACCGCGACCTTGACCTCGTAGTTGCCGGCCGGGAGGCCGGAGGTCGAGAAGGCGTAGGTGCCGTCCCCGTCCGGGTCCTGGAGCCAGGAGCGCAGGCAGTCGGGTTGCCAGTCGCCCGGGCAGCCGAGCTCGGACTGGAAGCTGCCCGGCGCGGTGGCGATGACGCTGGTCACGTTGTCGGTCACCCAGTGGGTGTCGTGCGGGTAGTAGAACCTGACGGCGGTCGGCGCAGCCAGGGCGAGCGGGATGTTGGCGCCGTTGGGGGTCGCGTTGGCGCCGTAGTTGACGTCCCACGAGTCGTTCAGCGCCGCCTTGTACTCCCAGGAGCCGGCCGGGACGGTCCAGGTCGCCTGCCAGACCGTGTCGGCGGCATCGTAGGCGAGGTGGGTGGTGGCGCAGTCCGGCTGCCAGTCGCCGGGGCAGCCGAGCTCGGACTGCAGGCTGCCGGCGATGGTGACGCTGGTTGGCTGGGGGTCGCCCGGCGCGACGCCGACGGTGAGGACGTGGCTCGTCGAGTCGTAGGAGAAGAGCATCTCCGTGCAGCTCGCCGGCACCGTGAACGGGATGTTGGCGCCGTTCTGCACCCCGCCGGCGCCGTAGTTGACGGCCCAGCTCTCGCCGATCGCGACCTTGACCTCGTAGTCGCCGGCGGGGAGGCCGGAGGTGGTGAAGGTGTGGGTGCCGTCGCCGTCCGGGTCCTGGAGCCACGAGCGCAGGCAGTCCGGCTGCCAGTCGCCGGGGCAGCCGAGCTCCGACTGGAAGCTGCCCGGCGCCACGGCGATGACCGAGTTGACGTTGTCCGTCACCCAGTGGGTGGCGTGCGAGTAGTAGAGCTTGACGTCCGTCGCCGCGCCCAGGGCGAGCGGGATGTTGGCGCCGTTGGGGGTGGCGTTGGCGCCGTAGTTCTCGGCCCAGCCGTCGTTGAGCGCCGCCTTGTACTCCCAGCTGCCGGCCGGGACGGTCCAGGTCGCCTGCCAGACCGTGTCGTCGGCGTCGTACGCCAGGTGGGTGGCGGCGCACGCCGGGTCCCAGTCGCCGGTGCAGCCGAGCTCCGACTGCAGGCTGCCGGCGATGGTCACCGACGCCGGCTCGGCGGCGAGCGCGGCGAGCGGCGCCAGGACGGCGAGGCCGGCCGTCAGGGTGATCAGGGCGAAGGCGGGGGTGCGTCGCGCGCTCATGGCGGTCTCCTCTCCAACGACG
>CAYTJW010000153.1:0-9496 GCA_964438135.1 uncultured Thermoanaerobaculia bacterium | reverse complement strand
CGTGCCCGGGGTGCGCGGCGACTCGCCGCCCGCCGGTTGCGACGGCTGGTAGGACGGCCGCGACTCCCCGGTCGTGCCCGAGCTGCGCGGCGCGTCGCCCGGCCGCCAGGCGCCGCCCTCGCGCCGCTCCCACGTGCCGCCGGTGCTGCGCCGGTAGACGTTGCCGTCCGAGTCGGTCAGGACGTCGTTGGCCTGGTCGCGGGCCGGCACCGGCCGGGCCCGGTCGCTGGCCGGCACCCGGGCGAGGCGGACACGGTTGGAGTCGCGGGTGTAGATGTTCTGCGGCGGCAGGGGCCGGCCCGAGCCGGAGCGCGAGCCCGAGCCCGGCGGCCGGGTGACGCCGCGGGGCGGCTGGTAGTGGCCGTGGTGGTGGTCGGCGTCGGCGCGACCCTCCCAGTAGCCGTGGCGGTAGCCGTCGCGGTAGCCGTAGCCGTAGGGCGACCCGTACCACGGGTACGGCCGGTACCAGCCCGGCCCCCACCAACCGCTGCAGCACGAGTGGCCCCAGCCGATCGTGAAGGCGTAGGGGCAGGTCGAGTAGCTGAAGCCGAAGCTCCACCCGTACCAGGGGTTGTAGCGGACGTGGTAGCCCCAGGTGACCGGCCGCGGGTAGTAGAAGCGGCCCCACCAGGGCCGGTAGTACCAGCCCGTGCCGTAGACCACGCAGCCGTGGGCGACGTAGCTGCCGAGGTAGCCCGGGGTGTAGCCGACGTAGACCACCTCGGGCGTCGCCGAGTAGACCCGGACGTAGGTGACGTTGTAGACCGGCGCCGACGGCGGGATGGTGTAGACCACGGCCGGGACGACGACGCTGACGCGCCACGGGCCGGTCGGCGTCGGCCCCTCGTACCACACCCCCTGGTCGCAGACGCGGTAGACCCCGTCGACCAGGAGCACCGACGAGGCGGTGTTGACGGCGTACACCAGCGAGGTCCCCTCGATCGCCACGAACTGGGGCGACCCGTCGTAGACCACCACCAGCGACGAGTCGTCGCGCCGCACCGCGGTCGTCTGCGGGATGACCTGGTCGAGCATCGCCTCGCGGGCCTCCTCCGTCCCGGCGACGCTGGCCCGCAGGTAGCCCAGCTCCGAGACGTCGGGGATGGAGGCGAAGGCCGGCGGCAGGTCGTCGTTGGCCACCCACTGCCAGGGGCCGTCCAGGGTCCGGCTGCGGTACCAGCGCCCGGACAGGAGGGCGAAGTAGGACTGTGCCTCGAGGGAGAAGACCACATCGCTGTCGGTGTTGGTGACGTTGAGCAGGCCGCCGTCGCCGACCGGCTCGAGCTGCGGCTCGCCGTCGATGAAGATCAGCTCGGCCGGCTCGAACGAGACCACGATCTCCGGCACCCGCGGGTCGAGGCTCGCCGCCTCGCGCCCGGCCGACGCCGGCTTCTCCCGCCCCTCGGCCAGCTCGCCCACCGGCGCCGGCGGCCGCGCGATCGGCTGCCACGGCCCGGCGATGGCGCGCGCCTCGAACCAGCCGTTGTCGCTCGCCAGGTAGAGGAGGCCGCGGTAGCGCGCGATCAGGAACGGCGTGTTGACGACCTGCTCGACCGGCGACCCCTCGACCGGCTGGTAGGTCGGCTCGCCGTCGACGAGGACCAGCACCGCCGGCTGGTAGCGGACGATGACCCGCGGCGGGTCGTGCCGCAACCCCTCCACCCCGGCCGGCGCCGCCTCGCCGAGGTCGGCCAGGAGCAGGTCGAGGTCCATCACGATCTCGAGCCGCGGCATCTCGCGCTCGAGGAACGCCCCGAGCCGCTGCCGGTCCTCGTCGCTGGCGTCGGGCAGGCGCAGGTTCTCGACCGCGACGTCGACCACCCGCACCAGCCGGGCGTCGCGGTTGGTCTCGAGCCGGGCCTTCAGCCACACCGCGCCGAACACCGGCTCGGTCGCGCCCGCCGCGGTCACCGCGACCGCGGCGCGGCCCTCGAGCTCGTCGCCGTCGAAGCGGTCCACCTGCGGCTGGTAGATGACGACCGTGGCCTCGGGGCTCGAGACGGTCCGCGGCCAGACCGAGGTCTCGACCGCCAGGGCGGGCCCCGCCATGGCCGCCGCAACGGCGAGGAGAACAGCAGCACGGGTCGAGCGTGGCATCGTCCACTCCCTTCGCACCGGTCCATGGTAGCGCCGATTGCCCACCACGTGCCCCGGAGGCGGAAACGGGTCGGGCAAGCCGCCCGGTCCCGTCTCGCCCTCAGCCCGCGCCCGCCGCCATCAGCTCGGCGAACGGACCGCCGCACGCGCGCAGCTCCTCGGGACGGCCGCGCTCGACGACGCGGCCGCGGTCGAGCACCAGCACCAGGTCGACGTCGCGCAGCGCCGACGGCCGGTGCGAGATGAGGAAGGTCGTGCGACCGGCCAGCAACCGCTCGATCCCCTCGAAGACCAGCCGCTCCGACTCGAGGTCGAGCCCCGAGCTCGGCTCGTCGAGGATCAGGATCGGCGCGTCGCGCACGATCGCCCGGGCGATGCCGAGCCGCTGCCGCTGGCCGCCGGAGAGGGTCAGGCCGCCCTGGCCGACGACGGTGTCGTAGCCCTCCGGCAGCTCGCTGATGAACTCGTGCGCGTTCGCCAGCCGCGCCGCGGCCTCCAGCTCCTCGCGGCTGGCGTCGAGTCGGCCGTAGGCGATGTTCTGCCAGATGCTGGCGTGGAACAGCTGGGTGTCCTGCAGCACGAAGCCGATCTGCCGCCGCAGCGACGGGGCCCTGACCTCCCGCACGTCGACCCCGTCGACCGCCACGACCCCGGAGGTCGGGTCGTAGAAGCGCGGGATCAGGCTGACCAGCGTCGACTTGCCGCTGCCGCTCGGCCCGACCACGGCGACCCGCTGCCCCGGCTCGACGCGCAGGGAGACGTCGTGCAGCACCGGCCGCCCCGGGTCGTAGCCGAAGCACACCTGGCGCAGCTCGACCGCGCCGCGGACCCCGGTCAGGGCCCGCGGGTGGGGCGAGCGCGGCAGCCGCTCGTCGGTGTCGAGGATCGCCTTGACCCGCTCCAGGCCCACCGCCGCCTGGGCGACGTTGGTGGTGACGCGGGCGAGGTCCTGGATCGGCCGGAACAGCCGCCCGAGGTAGGTCATGAACACGACCAGCGCGCCGGCCGTCATCGTCCCGGCGATCACCAGCCGCGCCCCGAACCACAGCACCGTCGCCGTGCCGAGCGCGACCAGCACCGTCACCACCGGCCCCAGCAGCGAGCGCGCCCGCCGGGCGTGGAGCGCGGCCTGCACGCTCTCGAGGCTCTTCTCGTCCAGCCGCTGCCGCTCGAAGGCGCCCTGGGCGAAGGCCTTCACCAGCCGGATCGCGCCCAGGCCCTCCTGAACGATCGTGACCATCTCGCCCTGGTGGCGCCGGACGTCGCGGGTCGCCTGGTGGACGACGAAGCGGAGGCGGTAGACGAACAGGCCGAGCAGGGGCGTGACCGTGAGCGCGACCAGGGTGAAGCTCAGGTTCAGCGTCAGCATCACCGCCAGCATGCCGACGATGGTCAGCAGGTCGACCACGACCTTCAGCAGCGAGGTGGAGATGAACTCCTGGACCGCGTTGATGTCGTCGGTGATGGTGCTGACCAGCGGCCCGACCTGGTGCCGGTCGTGGTACGACATGGACAACCGCTGCAGGTGGGCGTAGACGGTCTGCCGCAGGTCGTGCCCGACCCACTGGCCGATGTTGGCGGCGGCGTACGAGCTCAGGTAGCTGCCGAGCGACTGCAAGACGGCGATGGCGACGGTGCCGACGACGGCCGCCGCGAGCACGGCCATCCGGCCCGCGCCCGGGCCGGCGAGCCAGCCGAACCAGGCCGGCGGCGGCAGCTCGCCGAGCACCGAGTCGAGCACGACCTTGAGCGGCCACGGCGAGGCGAGGCTCATCGCCGTCTCGGCCAGCATCGCGCCGACGACGACCGTCAGCCACTGCCAGTGGGGCCGGAGCAGGCGCAGGGCGAACGCGACCATACGACCGACCTGGACGGTACCACGAGCGGGCCGGGCACGGGGCAGGGTCGGGCACGGGCACGGGTGGGCGGGGCGGGGCCGAGCGCCTGGGGGGAGAGGAGCCTGCGACCGGCGGCCCCTGGGGCGGTGGTACCCTGCCCCGCGACAGGGAGGTGACCCGTGAGCAACGCGGCGCGCGGTCGTGGTGGGTGGTCCAGGGGCGCGGTCGGTCTGGCGGGCGGGGTCGTCCTCGCCGCCGGTGCGGCCGCGGGCGCCGGCCTCGAGCACGCGGCTCTCGGCGTCCGCCTGCGCACCCCGGTGCCCTTCTCGGCCCCGGCCGATGTGGGCCTGGAGACGGTGGCGCTGTCCCACCCGCCCGACGCCGCCCCGGGCGAGGCGACCTGCGAGGTCGTCCTGAGCCGCGTCGACGCGGCCATGCGGGAGAGCTTCGGCAACGACGACGGGGCGCTGCTCGAGTACGTCAAGAGCACCTTCCTGGGCACCGCCAAGCCCGCCTCGGGCAGCGCCCAACGCGTGATCCTCGGCCGGCCCTCGACCGGCCAGACGCTGACCACCGGCATCCCGCGCCCCGGCCGGCTCGAGGTCCACCTGGTGGCGCTGGCCGACGGCGGCCGCCTGGCGGTGGCGGTGCGCAGCTTCGGCGACGACGCGGCGGAGCTGGGCGAGCGGGTCATGACCGCGCTGGCGGAGTCCCTCGCCGAGGACGGCGCCGCGGCGCCGTGACGGCGGGTCGCCTGGCGCCCGACCCCGCCCCGGCGCCTCGGCCGGCGGCCTACTCCCGGCGACCCCGCTCGCCGTCCAGGAGAAGCTCGAACCAGTCGTAGCTGCGGGCGCGGCCGAAGCCCCAGGCCTCGAGCCGACCGGCGAGCGTGTCGCGCCCCACCTCGACCAGGGTGGTGAGGTAGGCCACGCCGCGCCGCCGCAGGCGCTCGAGCAGCGCCTCCAGCATCAGCGCGCCCACGCCGCTGCCGCGGACGGCGGGGGTGGCGTAGAAGTTGTCGAGCATCGCCCAGTGCCACGACATGACCTTGCAGTAGAGGAAGCCGACCACCTCCCGGCCGCGGACGGCGACGCACAGGATGTTCTCCCGCGGCGACCCGACCCACTCCACCAGCTCCTCCCGCTCGTAAAACTGGATGCCCTCGCTGACCCGGAATGCCTCGTCGCCGCGGCCGAGGGCGACGATGGCGTCCACGTCCTCGGGCCCTGCGTCGCGGACCTCGACCCCCGCCCAACCCGGCTCGCCGCTCACGGCTCCATCACCACGCGGAAACCGTAGATCGAGTGCCGGCGCCCGGGGTCGAGGGCGTCGCGCTGCGCCGAGCGGGCGTCGGCCGGGCCGTGGAACCAGGAGCCGCCGCGGAGGATGCGGATGCTGCCGTCGGCCGGGCCAGTGGGGTCCGTGACCGCTCGCCGCGGGTACTCGCCGTACCAGTCCTGGCACCACTCCCAGAGGTTGCCGTGGAGGTCGTGGAGGCCGAGCGGGTTGGCCGGGAACTGGTCGACCGGGGTCGTTCGCCGCCGCGGCTCCCCCACCCCGCCGGCAGCGGACCCGATCCGCCAGTCGAAGTTGGCCTGGTCCGTGCCGATGGCGTCGCCGGTGCTGAAGGCGGTCCTGGTGCCGGCCCGGCAGGCGTACTCCCACTCGGCCTCGGTGGGCAGGCGGAAGCTCGCGCGCAGGGCCCGCGACAGGAGCTCGCAGAAGTCGACGGCGTCGAACCACGACACCATCTCCACCGGCAACGTGGCGCCGACGAAGTAGCTCGGGTTCGACCTCGTCAGCCGCTCGTACTGCGCCTGGGTGACCGGGAAGCGTCCCAGGTAGAACGGCTTCGAGATCACCACCGGGTGCAGCGGCTCGTCGTCGTTGCGGCCGTCCTCCTCGCCCGGGCTGCCCATGTCGAAGGCCCCGGCGGGCACCAGCGCCAGCTCGAGGCGGACCCCGTCGCCGAGGTCGAGCGACCGGACCGGCTCTGCCTCGGCCCTGGCCCCGTCGCGGATCGCCACCTCGAGCGCCGCCGCCTGGTCCGGACGGAGAACGGCCGACGGGGTCCGCAGCTCGAGGCGCAGGACCTCGCGTGCGAGAGCGAAGACCCGGGCCGGCGACTGGCCGAGACGGGCGGCGAAGGTGGCCACGGTCGGCGCCGACTCGGCCCCGCCGTCGGTAGGGACCGGAGGCCGGTCCGCTTCCCCCTCGCGGCCCGCCGCCGCGGCGGCCGTGGCCGGGACCGGCCGACCCGCCAGCTCCTCCAGGGTGAGGACGCCGAAGGCCTCCAGCACCACCCGCAGGTTGCCGTACAGCATCCTCGCCTCGGCCTCGGACACGTCGCGCCCGGCGTGCTGGAGGCTGTTGCGCAGGTCGACCAGGGCGTCGAAGTTGATCAGGCGCACCGCGTGCAGGTCGCGGCCGGTGGCGAGCGCCCAGGCGTCGAAGAAGGAGGCCTTGCGCAGCACGCCCACCAGCTGGCCCATGGTGAAGTCCTCCAGGCCCTTGTCGCCCTTGCCGATCTCCAGCTCGGCCTTGCTCACCGCCAGGCGGTCGCGGCCCTCGAGCCGGGACACCTGGCTCCGCAGCAGCTCCCGGAAGGCGTGCTCCACCAGACCGGCGCTCTCCTTGGCCGCCTGGGTGTACAGGCCGTGGGCGAGCATCTGCTCGATCTCCCTGACGCGCGTGCCGAAGTCCCTCATGCCCGACCTCCCGCTCGCGGCCGATTCTACCCGGGCCGAGCCCGTCGGGCCCGGAGGCACCGCGTGCTCCGATCACCCCGCACCGGACCCTCGCCGGCCAGGCGGCACGCTCCGGGGCGGCCGGGGGGGCGCCCTGCCGGTCCGGGACACGGGGGCCTGGAACCCCCGGCCAGAGACCACCCGGCCGGCCAGGGGCGACCTTGGTGCCGCGCGCGCTCCCGCCGGCTCCGCCCTCAGCCCCTCCGCACCGGCTCGACGAAGAAGCTGGCCACGACCGCGACCAGGCCGGCAACGCCGAGAAAGACGAAGAACAGGAAGCCGTTCTGGGCCTGGGCGCCGACCGCGGGCGCGCGCACGGGCCACCACCAGACCCGGGCCAGCTGGAGCGCGGCGACGAGGCCGGCGACGGAGAGGTTGAGCCCGGCCAGGCGGACCCCAGTCCGCATGCTCGTGCGGCCGGCGCGAGCCTGGGCCTCAAGCCGGGGCGGCCCTCCGCCCTGCAGCTCCCACACCGGTGTGTCGCCGTGCACCGCGCCGAGCCAGAGCAGGTAGACCCCGAAGCCGGCCGGGAGGACGGCGAACGGCGCGAGCGCGACGATCATGGGCAGCTTCTCGAACAGCCGCCCGCCGGTGAGACTCGGGTCCCCGATCGGCACCAGGCACCAGGCGACCGCCAGGCCGAAGAGCAGGAGCAGCGAGCCGCCCGGAAGCCGGTCGCCCTTCATGCGCCCCGGGCGCCCGGTCGTCACCGGAACGCTCCCGGCCGCCGGGGCGGCTCGGCCCCGCCTCTAGGCGATTCGCCCGGCGACCAGGTCGCGCACGGGGGAGACACGCCCCGAGCATACACGCCCTGGAGGCGCCGGTTTCTCTCAGGGGCCGCAGATGCCGCAGGGGCGGTAGCCGGCGGCGAGGGCCGCCTCGCGCGTCGCGAACGCGGCGGTGCAGTGCTCGCAGTCGAACTGCGGGCAGGCGGCGGAGTGGAACACCCGGCTCGAGGTGTTGCCGTGGAACGGCTCGTCCGCGGCGACGGCGGGCGCCTCAGCGCCCTCGGGTCGTTCTCTGCGCTCGCGTCGGAAGACCCACGGCGCCACCGCGCGGTCGTCGACCCACAGCCCGCGCGCGGCGCGCCGGGCCTCGACCTCCGCGGCGGCGAGGGCCGGGTCGGTGCTGTAGAGGGTGAAGTGCCAGGCCAGCCCGGCCTCGACCAGGGCGAGCGACAGGTCGACGCCGCCGACCCCCACCCGCGCCACCGTGCGGCCGTAGCGGTCGAGGGTGGTGGGCCGGACCTCGACCTCCCGGCCGACCACGAGGGACGCCGCGTGCTGCTTGGCCCGCTGCCCGAACCCCTGCCCCAGCTCCGGGCAGTCGACGCCGTCGAGCCGGACCTGCTCCTCCCGCCCGCCGTGGAGCACGACGATGGAGTCGCCGTCCTTGACCCCGACGCACCGACCCGTGAAGGGGGCCGGCGGCCCCGCATCGCCGGCCTGGGCGCCGCCCCCCAGCGGGCCGCACGCCGCGCTGACGACGACCAGGACGCCGAAGCCGACGGCCAGCACCCGCGACGCGCGGCGGGGAGCGGGTCCCGGCTGCCCCGGCTCGGCCATCGGCCGCAGCCTACCACCGCCGGCAGCCGGGCCGGAGCCAGAGGCGGGACGGTCGACCACCGCGGCCGGCGACGTCGCCGCGGGGAGTCAGGGGCGAGGGGAGAGGTCGGTCACCGGGCGGATGGTCTCGTCGAGCCGCAGCTCGTCGGCGAAGGCCTCGTCGCGAGACAGGCCGGCCGTGTGGCGGACGATCTTCGCGCACGCGGCACGGATCTCCCGGAGGCGGTCGAGCGGGTCACGCGACACGGATGGCGTCCCTCTCGACCGACTCCCGGGCGAAGGGCTTGAGCCCGGTCTCGGTGACCAGGTCGACCGGCATGCCGAGCAGGTCCTCCAGCTCGATGCGGAGGTCCATGTAGCCGCGGAAGGTCGGCGGACCGACGAAGGCCACGAGCACGCCGACGTCGCTGGTCGCTCCTGCCTCGTCGCGGGCGAGCGAACCGAACAGCCGCAGCGAGCTGACCTCGAACCGCCGTCGGATCTCGTCCCGCCGTTCCTGCAGCAACCGCACCACCTGGTCGCGACGCACCCCGTCTCCCCTCCCGAGTCCGGCACCGGGCCGCGGCGCCGGGGGGTACTGCCGCGTCCGCCCCTTCAGCCCTGGCCGTCGACGGCGTGCTGCCCGTCGCCGGGCGAGAGCCGGACCGTCGCGACACGATCGGGTGCGTGGCGGCCGGGGAGCGGCGACCCAGCGGAGCACATCCCCTACCCCCCGGCCCCGACCAGGACGAAGCCGGCCCAGTGGAACGGGTGGGTGGCGTCGAGGCGGCGCGGCGTCCCGTCCTCGCCCGCCACCTCGACCGGACCGCGCAGCAGCTCGACCTGGGCCTGCCGCAGCGCCTCGTCCTTGGCCATGCCGGCCTCGAGGTTGGCGTAGAAGCGCCGCATCAGCTCCGCGGTCGACTCGTCCGCCACCTCCCACAGCGAGGCGAGGACCGCCCGGGCGCCGGCGTACTGGAAGGCGCGGGTCAGGCCGAGCAGGCCCTCCCCCGCGACCTCCTTGCCCAGGGCGGTGTCGCAGGCCGACAGGGTCACCAGGTCGGCGTCGAGGCGCACCTGCTCGAAGATCTCCCAGGCCTGCAGGAGGCCGTTGTCCCGGCTCTCGGCGCCCTCGCCGGCCGCCGGGCTCAGGGCCAGGCCCGAGGACAGCGGCCAGCGCTCGTCGACGAAGCCGTGGGTGGCGAAGTGGAGGAAGCGGGTCCCGGGCCCGACAGCCTTGGCCCGCTCCTCGGTGGCGTCCGCCCCGAGC